>JAHEEK010000001.1:103971-254217 GCA_024640765.1 Thalassobium sp.
TTGAGTGTTGAGGGTGGTGCGTTGAGCTGTGCGACCGCAGGTGGCGCAGTGGCCCTTGCGGACCCCGCGCAATTTGTCGGCCACAAGGATGGCTCACCCTCTGAAATTCTGCTTGTGAAGAACGGCATGCACATTAGCATCGTGGTCGATGCAGAGCATCAGATCGGCAAGACGGATCCTGCAAACATTGCCGACGTCATTTTGGAATCCGCACTGTCGACCATCATGGACTGCGAAGACTCCGTGGCGGCCGTAGACGGTGTGGACAAGGCGCTGGTTTACAAAAACTGGCTCGGCTTGATGAAGGGCGATCTGCGCGAAACCGTTAGCAAGGGCGGTAGATCTTTCGACCGCGTATTGGCCGAAGATCTGGAGTTCACAGCTAAAGACGGCACTGCGCTTACCCTGAAGGGGCGTGCGTTGATGTTGGTGCGCAACGTTGGCCACTTGATGACCACGCCCGCGGTACGGGATGCGAACGGCAACGAGATTGGCGAAGGTTTGCTGGATGCGATGTGCACCACGCTGATCGCGATGCATGATCTTAAGCGTGACGGCGGTAACTCGCTGCACGGCTCGGTTTATGTTGTAAAACCCAAAATGCACGGACCAGACGAAGTTGCTTTTTGCAGACGAAATTTTCACCCGCGTTGAAAGCATCTTGGGGCTGCCGCAAAATACGGTGAAGCTTGGCATCATGGATTAAGGGCGCCGGACGTCGGTGAACCTTAAAGAATGTATCCGTGCTGCAAAATCACGCGTTGCGTTTATCAACACAGGCTTCTTGGATCGCACGGGTGATGAAATTCACACCTCAATAGAAGCAGGCCCGTTCATGATGAAGGGCGATATGAAGGCAACCCCGTGGATCGCGTCTTATGAAGATCGCAACGTAGATATCGGTTTGGCCTGTGGCCTGCAGGGCAAAGCGCAGATCGGCAAAGGTATGTGGGCGATGCCCGATCGCATGGCAGACATGATGGACGCCAAGATTGGTCACCCGAAATCCGGTGCTAACTGTGCGTGGGTTCCGTCCCCAACGGCTGCGACGTTGCATGCGACGCACTACCACCAAGTAGATGTTTTTGCGGTCCAAGATGATCTGAAAGCTGGCGGTGCGCGCGGGACACTGGCTAACCTGCTGACCATTCCAGTGGCTGACAGCACCCAGTGGAGCGCAGAGCAAATCCAGCAGGAGATCGAAAACAACGCCCAAGGTATTTTGGGATATGTTGTGCGTTGGGTCGATCAAGGTGTTGGGTGCTCAAAAGTGCCAGACATCAATGATGTGGGTTTGATGGAAGACCGCGCAACATGCCGCATTTCCAGCCAAGCTCTTGCAAACTGGTTGCATCACGGTGTTGTAAGCCGTGACCGCGTTATCGATGCGCTGCGCAAAATGGCGGCTGTGGTTGACGGACAAAACGCAAACGATGGGTCCTATATCCCGATGGCACCCGATTTTGATGGCGTTGCTTTCAACGCGGCATGCGAGCTGGTATTTGAAGGAACGAAACAGCCATCCGGCTACACAGAGCCGGTTCTTCACGCCCGCCGTCTCGATCTTAAAGCAACTCAACAAAAGAATAGGAGCCTGACAAATGGCTGAGATTTCAATTCGTAAAGCACGTCAAATCATCAAAGGCACCTTTGCCAAGGGCCGCGAGATGGAGCTGAAGCCGCTTTCTGTCATCGTTCTGGATGCTGGCGGTCACGTCAAAGCGTTCGAGCGTGAAGATGGGGCGGCACCAGGTCGTTTCGCTATCGCGCAGGGCAAAGCCTACGGCGCTGTAATGCTTGGCATGGCAGGCACAGCACAGATGGCGCGTGCAGAGCAGCAGGCGTATTTCATGGCCGCGGTTAACGGTGTTTACGGCGGTCAGGTTGTTCCTGTTCCGGGCGGCGTTTTGTTGCGCGACAAAAAAGGCGCAGTTATTGGTGCTGTTGGTGTCACAGGCGACACATCTGACAATGATGCAGAGGCCGCATTGGCGGGCCTCGCGCTGGCGCAGCTTGAAGGCGAAATCTAAGGCACATTTAAGGGGCCAAGCCCCCAGATGATGTAAAAATGAAATGAGCGTGCAGGCAGAGGTGCTTGTGCGCTCATTCTCTTTCGCTTTGCGGTTTTGTCACTACAGTAAACGCACGCATCAACGAGAGGGATTCTATGCAACGTCCAGTAATTGGGGTTATCGGTAACTCGTATCTGATCAATGATCAGTATCCTGCCCATGCGGCGGGCACGATGAATTGCGAAGCTGTTGCCCGTGTATCCGGTGGCTTGCCCTTGATTGTGCCGTCTGACCCGGATCACGTCACTGTCGATGACCTGATGGCGACCTGTGATGGCTTTGTGTTCACCGGTGGGCGGCCCAATGTGCACCCCGAAGAATATGGCGAGTCGGAAACACCTGCCCATGGCACTTTTGACAGATGTCGTGACCGGATTGCTCTGCCGCTTATTCGGGCCTGTGTTGAAGCGGCCCTGCCGATCTTGGGGATTTGTCGTGGGTTTCAGGAAGTAAATGTGGCTATGGGCGGCACACTTCATCCTGAGATCCGCGATCTGGAGGGGCGCGATAACCACCGAATGCCGCCTGATGGTTCTCTTGAAGAAAAGTTCGCGATTCGCCACGAAGTGACGTTCACGGAAGGTGGTCCGTTTGCAAAGCTGATGGGCCGTGCCAAGGTCATGACTAATTCGTTGCACGGGCAGGGGATCAAAACCGCGGGTGACAGGATTGTAGTTGATGGTTGGGCGCCTGATGGAACGCCAGAGGCCACTTATATCAAAGATGCCAAGGGCTTTACGTTGTCAGTGCAGTGGCATCCGGAATATCAGGCGGACAAAGACGCAGTTTCGCGGCCCTTATTTGCGGCATTTGGGGATGCGGCACGCGCATACCGCGCAGAGCGTTAGGAATTAACGGCTTAACTCCATCACAAAATTGGTCATCCACGCCCCACGCTTTTCGACCCGTTGCGGGGTAATTTCTCGCCAGCCGTGGTGTAAAAAGAATGGCCGCGATAGGTGGCTGGCCTCTGTATGAAGTGGGCCTTTTGTTTGGAGTAAGGCGCTTTGGTAAAGCGTTGTGGCCACACCTTGGCGGTGATGGTCGGGCGCTACAAAGAGCAAATCCAGATAGCCGTCCTGTAATACCGTGATGAAACCAACGATCTGGTCCGTAATTGCCATTAGTGCGCACGGGGCCTAAAGGGCGTGTGCGAACCCCACAGGCATTTCTCTGAATGGTGCCCAAGCGTTCCGTTGAGGCGCAGAATAAGCAGGCTGCGCACCGTCGTGAATGGCGCGGTAAAACACGTCGTAACACCCTGCAGCGTCAGAATCTTCGATATTTTTGATCTTAATCACGGTGTCTTTCAGAAAGATCTCAGTAGGCTAAATCGTACGGAACTTGGGCCATAGAGGTATAACAAATAGGCGCTGGTGCACTAATTTGGCACACCGCAGCACTGTTAGCGCGCACATCCCTTGCGCAATATTATGTCAATGGGTAGTGCCAAATGGACCCAGCGTATTAGGTTAGGGTCATAAATCTTACTGAAGGGAAACGCACCAGATGATAATTGGCGCACCAAAAGAAACTTTTGAGGGCGAAGCCCGGGTCGCAATGACGCCCGATAGCGCGCTCCAGTTGCAGAAACTTGGGCATTCGTGCGTGATCGAGACGGGGGCCGGCGCAGCTGCGGGGTTCTCTGACGACGCGTATGCGACTGCAGGTGTCGAGGTGGTGAAAACCGCAGCGGCGCTGTGGAAAGCTGCCGACGTGATCGTCAAGGTACGTCCGCCCTCGGATACAGAAGCCAAACGATTGAGCGTGGAAAAAACGCTGATCTCGTTCTTCTATCCGGCAGCAAACGAAAAGCTGATGAAAAGCCTGGCCAAGAAAGGCTCAAGCGTCATCGCAATGGATATGGTGCCCCGCATCAGCCGTGCGCAGAAAATGGACGCGCTCAGCTCAATGGCCAATATCGCGGGCTACCGCGCCGTTATTGAAGCGGGTAATAACTTTGGCCGCTTTTTCACAGGTCAGGTCACGGCTGCCGGTAAAGTGCCGCCCGCAAAAGTCTTGGTTGTGGGCGCAGGTGTTGCAGGTTTGGCCGCGATCGGGACTTCCACTTCGCTTGGTGCCATTACTTACGCGTTCGACGTGCGCCCCGAAGTGGCAGAGCAGATCGAGAGCATGGGCGCCGAGTTTGTCTTCCTTGAATTCGACGATAGCGAACTGCCCGACGGCGCTGAAACAGGTGGTTACGCGCCGCCCTCATCGCCTGAGTTCCAAGCAAAGCAGCTTGAAAAATTCCGCGAGATCGCTCCTGATATCGACATCGTTATTACGACTGCTTTGATCCCCAACCGTGCGGCGCCGCTTCTGTGGACCAAAGACATGGTTGAGATGATGAAGCCCGGGTCTGTTATTGTTGACTTGGCGGCAGAGAAGGGCGGCAACTGTGAGTTGACCGTCATGGACGAGAAAATCGTTTCGGATAACGGCGTAACCATCATTGGCTATACGGATTTCCCAAGCCAAATGGCTGCTCAATCTTCGACGCTTTATTCAACGAACATTCGCCACATGCTGGCTGATCTCACTCCTGAAAAAGACGGTGTGATTGTTCACGATATGGACGACGATGTGATCCGTGGCGCAACTGTTGCACACGCAAGTGAGGTCACGTTCCCGCCACCCCCACCAAAAGTGGCCGCGATTGCGGTTCAAAAGAAAGAGCCGATCAAAGAGCTGACTGCGGACGAAAAACACGCGCTTGAGACTGAAGCGTTCAAAAAACAAACCAAAACCCAAGTTGGCCTTTTGGCTGCGGGTGGTGCTTTGCTGTTGGCGATTGGTCTTGTCGCGCCAGCCAGCTTTATGCAGCACTTCATTGTGTTTGTGCTTTCGGTCTTTGTTGGTTTCCAAGTGATCTGGAATGTATCGCACTCGCTTCACACGCCGCTTATGGCGGTGACCAATGCGATTTCGTCCATCATTATCTTGGGCGCTTTGACGCAAATCGGATCGACGTCTGGCATCGTTGTGGTGCTTGGTGCGCTGGCGGTCTTTATGACTGGTATCAATATCTTTGGCGGGTTCCTCGTCACACGGCGCATGCTTGCCATGTTCCAGAAATCTTAAGAGGGTTAGAGACATGGAATATGGTTTCACAACAGCGGCATACGTCGTCGCGGCCGTTTTGTTCATCCTCAGCCTTGGGGGATTATCGGGTCAAGAAAGCGCCAAGCGCGCGGTATGGTATGGCATTGTCGGGATGGCGCTTGCGGTCTTTGCAACGCTCATCGGGCCGGGTTCAGGCTACTGGGCGCTGTCGATCATTTTGATCGCAGCAGGTGGCGCGATTGGCTATCAACTCGCAACCAAAGTGCAAATGACACAGATGCCAGAATTGGTTGCTGCGATGCACAGCCTTGTTGGTCTGGCTGCGGTGTTCGTGGGCTTTAACGCCGATATTGAGCTGACCCGCGTCTTGGCAATGGATGACACCGCCAAAAAAGGCCTTGAGGGTTTTGTGGCGCTTTTGGCCAAAAAGTCATCTGTCGAGGTCTCAATCTTACGTGTTGAGTTGGTCTTGGGCATCTTCATTGGTGCGGTGACGTTCACTGGCTCGGTCATTGCTTACGGCAAGCTTGCGGGGCGGGTGGATACATCCGCGACCAAATTGCCCGGTGGTCACATGTTGAATGCGGGTGCTGCGGCGCTGTCTGTGCTGTTCGCGATCATGTATTTCAACGGTGGCGGCATGTTCATGTTGGTGCTGGTGACGCTGCTGGCGCTCTTCATCGGCTATCACCTGATCATGGGCATTGGCGGCGCTGATATGCCGGTCGTTGTTTCAATGCTTAATTCCTATTCAGGTTGGGCAGCTGCGGCGATTGGTTTCTCGCTTGGCAATGACCTTCTGATCGTTGTGGGTGCGCTTGTTGGCTCGTCTGGTGCGATCTTGTCTTACATCATGTGCAAAGCGATGAACCGTAGCTTTATCTCGGTCATTTTGGGCGGCTTTGGTGGCCCAGCAGGTGAGCAGATGGCAGTCGAAGGTGAGCAAATTGCCATTGAGGCCGACGGTGTAGCGGCTGCGTTGAACGACGCAGACAGTATTGTGATCATCCCGGGCTACGGCATGGCGGTGGCGCAGGCCCAACAAACGGTCAGCGAGTTGGTGCGTAAGCTGCGCGCCAAAGGCAAAAACGTTCGCTTTGCGATCCACCCTGTGGCGGGCCGTCTGCCCGGTCACATGAATGTGCTCTTGGCTGAAGCCAAAGTGCCCTACGACATCGTTTTGGAAATGGATGAAATCAACGATGATTTCCCCGAAACAGATGTTGCGATCGTGATCGGCTCAAACGATATCGTCAATCCGGCGGCGCAAGATGACCCCAACAGCCCAATCGCTGGCATGCCTGTGTTGGAATGCTGGAAAGCCAAACAAGTGTTTGTCAGCAAGCGCGGGCAGGGCACTGGTTATTCGGGTATCGAAAATCCGCTCTTCTTCAAAGAAAACACACGGATGTTCTACGGTGACGCCAAGCAATCCTTGGATAAACTGTTGCCAATGATCGACTGATCTTTGAATGATTTGAATTGATAAAAGCCGCGCTCCGCCATTAGGAGCGCGGCTTTTTCTTTGCCCATGGGCGGCCACAAAACTTTCCGATAGGCCAAAGTGCATACATTCGTAGACTGAGTTTGTTGAAAATAAAGGGGTTTTTCTGTTTGCGAACAGGCCCAACCCTCCTACGTTGAGTGTCAACTAACTAGGATAGACCCAATGGCCCCGATCACCGACCACCAATTGCGCTATGATTTGGCCAATGAACTTCACGCGCGCCCTTTTCCATCGCTTGATGCGCCGTGCACGGCTGTGTTTCTGGCGATCAAGCAGCCGGCCAGTGCTGTTGCGCGGGACCGAAGTGCCGACAGGGCACATCTTGTGGATTTGCTTGATCGGTTCGGTGCAGCACACCCGCCCCCCGATGCGACGCATTTTTACGGCCAGATTGGTCGCTTCACGCTAAAGTGGGAACAGCATACGGAATTTGTGACCTACACGGTTTTTGAGGAAAGTGACCGCGGCAATGCGTTTGATCCTGTTGCATTCGATGTGTTTCCCAATGATTGGCTGGATGCAGCCCCCGGTGTGCGGCTGACTTCGGCCCTCTTTCACATAGCACCTCGTCCTGCTGATAATGTTGTAGTCAAAAACCTGCAGGATTGGTTTGTTCCCGAAAGCCTTGCGGTCAGCCGTGTGCTTGATGACGCGGCAATTATTGCGGGTGATTTCCGGATCGATCCTGCGGGACATATGCGGTTCGCGATATTTGCCGATGATGACACAGGCAGCCGCCGAATTGGCCGTGTTGTGCAACGCCTGTGCGAAATTGAGATGTATAAGTCGGCTTCCATGCTGGGGTTGGCGCGGGTCAAACAGTTGGGCGCACGTATGGGCGCTTTGGAGGCGGATCTGTCCTCGATGGTGGGTGCGATGACCGATGCGAATGTGGACGCGGACACCACATTGCAGCAGCTTTTGACGATTTCAGCAGAGCTGGAAAACATGATCGCTAAGTCAACATTTCGCTTCGGTGCAACCGGCGCTTACGAGGCAATCGTAAACCAACGCATTGATGTGCTACGTGAAGAACGCTTTAGCGGCCGTCAAACATTTGCGGAGTTCATGATGCGCCGCTTTGACCCTGCGATGCGCACGGTCAAATCCACCGAAGCGCGCCTTCAAGCAATGGCGGGACGTGCAGTGCGCGCAGCCGAGTTGTTGCGCACACGGGTTGACGTGGAACGCAGCGCGCAGAACCAGACGCTTTTGGCCAGCATGGACAAGCGTGCCGACTTGCAGCTGCGTCTACAAAAAACCGTTGAGGGCCTATCTGTGGTGGCGATCAGCTATTACGCGGTTAACCTTGCACTCTATGTGTTGGGACCTGCGGGAAAATCGTTGGACCTGTCAAAAGTCACACTGGCTGCGGTAACAACACCGGTCGTTATCTTGTTGGTGTGGTGGCTTGTCCGCCGTATCCGCCAATCGATGGACTAAACTGGCAGGTGCCACCATCTGGACTATCTGACAGGCTCCTGATTAGGTCGCAGTGCGCACTTTCATTATTGATCGAGATTTAGCCGATGCCCATCACAAACCGCTTTGCCGACATGTTGCCTGAGATCACTGAATGGCGCCATGATTTTCACGCCCATCCCGAGCTATTGTTCGACACCCATCGAACAAGCGGCATTGTGGCTGAGAAACTGCGTGCGTTTGGCTGTGATGAAGTTGTCGAAGGTTTGGGTCGTACCGGTGTTGTTGGTGTGATCAAGGGTAAGATTGATACAGATGGTCGCGTTGTTGGCCTGCGCGCAGATATGGATGCACTTCCGATTTTTGAGGCCACAGGCCTTGCGTATGCCAGCAAAGCCGAGGGCAAGATGCACGCTTGTGGTCACGATGGCCATACGTCGATGCTGCTTGGTGCGGCGAAATATCTGACTGAAACACGGGCCTTCAATGGCACTGTGGTTGTGATCTTTCAGCCCGCAGAAGAAGGTGGCGGTGGCGGCCGTGAAATGGTGAATGACGGCTTGATGGAACGGTTTGGCATTCAAGAGGTCTACGGAATGCACAATTGGCCCGGTGTGCCCGTTGGTACATTTGCAATCCGTTCTGGGCCGTTTTTTGCAGCTGCGGACAACTGGACGATCACCGTCAAGGGACATGGTGGGCACGCGGCCAAACCTCATGAAACAGTCGATCCCACAGTGACGGCCAGCCATATGGTGATAGCGCTTCAAAGCATCGCCAGCCGAAATGTCGATCCGACCAAACAAGTAGTGGTATCGGTGACTAGCTTTGAAACTGAGAGCAAAGCCCATAATGTCATTCCGTCAACAGTGACCTTAAAAGGGACTGCCCGTACGCTTGACGAGGACGTTCGAGATTTAGCTGAGCGCCGTTTGAGTGAGATTGCCAACGGCACTGCCGAGATGATGGGCGCCACCGCCGAGGTCGACTACCTGCGTAATTATCCAGTGATGGTAAACGCCGAAGCTGAAACAGAATATGCCGCTGCTGCTGCGCGCGCCGTAAGCGGTGCGTGTGATGAAGCGCCGCTTATTATGGGGGGCGAGGATTTTGCGTTTTTGTCCAATGCCCGCCCCGGTGCGTATATTTTGGTTGGCAACGGTGACACCGCGCCAGTGCACCACCCAGAATACAACTTTACCGATGACGCGATCCCTGCGGGCTGTTCATGGTGGGTGGAAATGGCCCAAAGCCGCATGCCAATTGGCTAGACCTTAGCCACCCGTATGTGACATGTGCCGCGCCACTTGGCCTTCGACGTTTTGTCTTGAGTAATCAAAATCGTGGCCTTTTGGCTTTAGGCCGATTGCCGCACGAATTGCGTCGTCTAGTTGTTCATTGCCTTCAGTAGCGCGCAACGGTGCGCGAAGGTCCGATTTTCCGTCTTGGCCCAAGCATGTGTAAATCTCGCCTGTGCATGTGATCCGCACACGGTTGCAGCTTTCACAAAAGTTATGGGACAGTGGGGTGATGAGGCCGATCTTTTGACCTGTCTCCTCAACCCGAACATAGCGCGCTGGACCACCTGTTCTGTCGCTGAGGTCCGTTAGGGTGTATTGGGTTTCAAGCGTTTTGCGCAGTTCATTTAAGGACCAATATTGTCCGATCCGGTTCTCGTTACCGATGTCGCCCATTGGCATGACTTCGATCCACGTCAGGTCCATGTCGCGTTGCGCACAGAACTCAGCCAGCGTGAACAATTCATCCTCGTTGAACCCTTTTAGGGCAACGGCGTTCAGCTTGACCCGCAAGCCTGCTGCTTGTGCGGCATCTAATCCACGTAAAACTTGGGGTAGGCGGCCCCAGCGGGTTACTTCAGCAAACTTTGCTTCATCAAGCGTGTCGAGGCTTACGTTAATGCGACGCACACCTGCGGCGTAAAGCGCACCTGCATATTTCTCTAACTGGCTACCGTTGGTGGTCAGGGTCAGTTCATCCAGTGTGCCGTTTTCAAGGTGCCGGCCCATGGCGTTGAAGAATGTCATGATTTCGCGGCGCACAAGGGGCTCACCACCCGTGATCCTCAGCTTACGAACGCCCATCGCGATGAAGCGGCTGCACAAACGATCAAGCTCTTCGAGGGTCAACAGATCACGTTTGGGTAAAAACGTCATGTTTTCAGACATGCAATACACACAGCGAAAATCGCAGCGGTCAGTGACAGACAGGCGCAAGTAGGTGATCGCGCGCGCAAAAGGGTCAATAAGAGGCATGTTCATGGGGCGAATGTAGGCAGCACGCTGATGCGCCACAAGTACAAAACCGGCGTTTTCCAGTCTATAAAACCGGTTGTTTGGTCTTCTGTCAGCACCTAAGCTTGGGTCATGAGATGTTTTGTTATTGGTTTGAGTGTGCTTGCCCTGGTTGGTGGGTGTGATGTGCCTAATCTGGCCTCATTCCGCTCTGCCATTCAAGAGGCTGAAGCAGCGCAGGGTGGCGATACTAGCAATGCTGATGCGCCGACGGCCCCCAAAACTGCACGCACCGCTGAAGCTTTCGATATAACAACGCCAGCGGAACGCGCGGCTGCGGTGCAGACAAACCCTCAGGCATCGACATTTCTAGGCGAGACCATTGCAAGCCTTGGCAATCCTGCTGATACCGGCATTTGGCTTTTGACCCCGCTGGTCGACACAGTTCGGTCCGGCAGGGTGCAATACGGAGATACCTCGGTTGTGCTGGAGCTGCGCCCGATCAGGGGAGAACCAACAGGGGCGTCGCAACTATCCCTTTCCGCGATGCGGCTTTTGCAAGCCCCGCTAACTGAACTGGTTCGTATCGACGTTTTTGCGAGTTAGCTGCCCGTTACCCGTTGAATAGCCGTGCGTAATCTTGAGACGCAAGTTTGCGGGCGGCTTCTTTTTGCGCAAATGGTTTCAATTTTTGGCCATGTTGGCTCAGGAAATTATGCACGCGGGGGCTGTCATGTTTTGACAACTCGCGAAGCCACCATGCGATTGCTTTTTGAATAAACGGCTCATGATCCGACGCCAATTTAGCAGCCCAGCCCAACACTTGGTCGCGCACTGCCAATTCGGCCTCTTTAGGGGTATTTTGCTTGGTCCAAGGTAGTGTCATGACTAATGCAGCACGGCGCGTCCAGATGTGATCTGATGTGACCCATGGGACAAGGTCCTCTACGCGATTCGGGCCCCATACCAGACGTTTTTGTCCTGCGACGGAAACGGCGTCGGTGATTGCCCAGCAGTCAAATTCTGGAATCCACGACTTGATTAAAGCCCATGCTTCGGGGTCGTCCGGACGGATACGGGCTTGGGTCAAAAGTTTTGCCGCAGCGATGCGCCCTTCGAATGAGTTGCTGTCCCAAAGTGCGGCACATACCGCGAGCCGCTCGTCCAGCGAACATGCCGCCCGCCATTCCTTGCACAGCGTTTCGATAACCGGTGCGGGAACCCCCAGATAGGGGCGCGCAACTTTGTGATAGCCCCGCATTTTAAGGGCTTCAGCTTCGTCACTATGAGCGTTTAAGGCCTCAATGGCGGCTTGGGGTGTCATGTTTATTCCACTGTCACAGATTTAGCGAGATTGCGGGGTTGGTCCACGTCGGTCCCCTTGGCGATGGCCGTGTGATACGCAATTTGTTGGGCTGGTATCGCATAGAGTAGCGGAGCCAGTGCGTCGTCTACTTCGGGTAGGATCAGGGTTTCCCAAACCCCTTCGCCCGCTTGCTGTGCGCCTGCATTATCAGTGATCAACAATACTTTGCCACCTCGGGCCATGACTTCTTGCATATTGCTGATGGTTTTGTCGAATAGCGCATCACTTGGGGCGAACACGATCACGGGCGTCTTTTCATCCACCAACGCGATGGGGCCGTGTTTTAGTTCACCCGATGCATAACCTTCGGCGTGTATATAACTGATTTCTTTGAGTTTTAGCGCACCTTCAAGGGCCAATGGGAACATTGCGCCACGAGCCAAAAACAGAATATCCGTGGCCGATGCCAGTTTACGGCTGACGGCTTTTACCGCGCTACTGCCAGCCAAGGCGACATTCATCAGGCCCGGAACAGTATGTAGCTGATCCAGCCTCTCTGCCAGCTGTTCTGCGGTCAGGTGGCCGCGTTGGCGGGCAGCATGCAGCGCCATGACCAACAAAACCGTCAGTTGACAGGTGAAGCCTTTGGTTGAGGCAACGCTGATCTCGGTGCCCGCAAGAATAGGCAGGCTGATGTCCGCTTCACGGCTGATGCTGGATTCCGCAACATTGACCACAGACACGATCTGATCGGCGTTTTCTTTGGCGTAGCGAAGCGCGGCCAATGTGTCGGCGGTCTCGCCAGACTGGCTTACAAAAAGCGCAACTGTGCCGCCTGTCATCGGGGGCTCGCGGTATCTGAACTCAGACGCGACATCCACTTCAACGGGCAAGCGGGCGACCTGTTCGAACCAGTATTTCGCAGTGAGGCAGGCAAGGTAAGCGGTACCACAGGCCACCATTGTAAGCCGCTCAATTTTGGTGAAATCCAGCTCTGTCGGCAGTTGTATCGCGCCGCCGCGGACGTAATGGTTCAACGCATTGCCAACCACAGATGGTTGCTCTGCGATTTCTTTGGACATGAAGTGTTTGTGCCCACCTTTTTCGACCTGTGCGGTATCGATTTGAATGGTGCGCTTTTCGCGATTGGCAAGTATGTTGTTGACGTCGCGGATTTCAAGGCTCGTGCGGGTCAATACGGCCCAATCACCTTCCTCAAGGTACGTGATCTGATCGGTCATGGGGGCCAGAGCAATTGCATCAGACCCCACAAACATCTCGCCGTCGCCGTGCCCAATCGCGAGGGGCGAGCCCTTGCGGGCGACAACAATTAGGTCTTCCTCACCTTCAAACAAAAAACAAAGCGCGAAAGCGCCGCGCAGTTTATCGATGGTTGCTTTCGCGGCTTGAACGGGCGCCATTCCTTGGTCGATGTGCAGTTGCGCAAGCAGGGCGATGGTTTCTGTATCGGTGTCAGTGACAAAACCGATACCATTCTGGGCCAGCTCGGCGCGTAACTCTGCAAAGTTTTCAACGATACCGTTATGAACGACCGCAACCCGCGGGGTCATATGCGGGTGGGCGTTTTTCACTGACGGTGCGCCGTGGGTCGCCCACCGGGTGTGGCCGATGCCGGATTTGCCGGCCAGCGGTTCATGCACCAGCAAATCTGCGAGGTTAATCAATTTGCCGACCGCGCGCCGCCGATCAAGGATGTCGCCGTTTACCGTTGCAATGCCCGCGCTGTCATAGCCACGATATTCCAAGCGTCGCAGCGCATCGACGAGGATAGGTGCGGCTTCGTGATTGCCAAGGATACCAATAATACCACACATCGTTATTTGCCCTCGCTTCGTTTGGCTTTGGCGGCGCGGAGTTTATCCATCAAACGCTTACCTAGGCCCGTCTTGTTGTCTTGTTTTGCCCGTGCAATCGCCAAATCAGCGTCTGGTACGTCTTGGGTGATGACAGAGCCACTCGCGGTCATTGCATCCGCGCCAACACGCACGGGGGCTACAAGCATCGTGTTCGAGCCGATGAAAGCCCGCGCGCCAATGTCGGTGTGGTGTTTGAATACGCCGTCATAGTTACAGGTGATTGTGCCCGCGCCCAAGTTTGCCGCAGCGCCGATGGACGCATCGCCCACGTAGGACAAATGGTTCACCTTCGCGCCCGTCTCGAGGATTGCGTTTTTGATCTCAACGAAATTGCCCACTTTAACGTCTTCGCCCAACTCAGCTCCTGGTCTTAGGCGCGCGTAAGGTCCGACCACAGCGCCGGAGCTGATGTGGCAGCCCTCAAGGTGTGAAAAGGCGCGAATACGTGCACCGCTTTCCACCGACACGCCGTTGCCGAAAACGACGTTCGGCTCAATTACCGTGTCGCGCCCGATGAAGGTATCATGTGCGAAAATAACGGTATCAGGTGCTTGAAGGGTGACACCGTTGTCAAAAGCCTCAAGACGTTTGAGGTTCTGAAAGATGGCCTCTGCTCGGGCCAATTCGGCGCGCGAATTGACGCCCATGGTTTCTTCTTCATCACAGATCACGATACCCGCGCTGCGACCTGATTGGCGGGCAATGCTAACGATGTCCGTGAGGTAATACTCGCCACTGGCATTATCATTTCCAACCGCTTCAATCAGCTCAAACAGTACTTTTGCATCAGCGCAGACCACCCCTGAATTGCATAGGCTGATCCGACGCTCTTGCGGGCTTGCGTCCTTGAACTCAACGATCCGCTCAAGGCTGTCACCGTCCGTGACAAGGCGGCCGTATGTGGCAGGGTCCTCGGCGTCAAAACCCAAAACAACCACATCTGAGGTCGCGCGCGCGTCAATCATTGCCTCAAGGGTTTGCGCTGAAATGAACGGTGTATCTCCGTACAAAACGATTGCATTGCCTTCAAACGAGCCCAGAATATCTTTGGCTTGCGCAACGGCGTGTGCGGTGCCCAGTTGCTCTTTTTGCAGCACGACTTGGGTCATCGGGTTCCAGTCCAGCGCACCTGCTTCAACCACATCAGCTCCGTGTCCCGCCACGACAACGATGCGCGATGGTTCAAGTTCTTCGCCAGCCTTTATCGCGTGCACCAACATTGGCGCACCGCCAATTTCATGTATCACTTTGGGCAAATTTGATTGCATGCGGGTGCCTTTCCCGGCGCCAAGAATTATTAATGCTACTGCCATGTTTCTTTTCTACTCTAGCCAACGCCTTTGGCTCGTTTTATCCGTTCAAGGGTGGGGCGCAAGGGGGCGGCCCGTCACATGACGCTTCAAGACCGTAACACACCCCACGCTCAGCTTTGAAAGGCGCCCGTGATGCAAACAGTAATTTTCGATTTGGACGGAACATTAGCGGACACCAGTGGGGACCTGATCGCGGCGGCCAATGCCTGCTTTTTGGATCTGGGGTGGGGCGGTTTGTTGGACCCTGTCCGTGACGCTGGCACAGCGTTGCGCGGTGGTCGCGCGATGCTGACGTTAGGGTTTGAGCGAAAGGGCGCCGAAGGGCAGGCCGCTGCTTCAGATATGGACGCACATTATCAAAAGCTGTTGACCCATTACGGCACGAATATTGATACCCATACCACGCTTTACCCTCATGCGATGGAGGCTATCGGAAACCTGAAGGCGGAAGGCTACCGCGTGGGTATCTGCACGAATAAACCCGAAGGCCTCGCGCGTTTGTTGTTGACCCGTCTTGGTGTGCTGAAAGAATTTCATTCGCTGATTGGCGCAGACACGCTGCCTACGCGCAAACCTGACACCGCGCCCTATGTGGCGGCGGTTGAGCAAGCGGGTGGCTCGGTCGAAAAATCATTGTTGGTCGGTGACACGATGACTGATAGGCAGACCAGCCTGAATGCGGGCGTCGCATCTGTATTGGTCACTTTCGGACCCGGCGCTGAGGACGTTAAAGCCATGGACCCCGAAGCGCTGTTGTCAGATTACCGCCACCTGCGATCTGTGGTCAGCTCACTTATCGGCTAGACCTGCGGCGAATGGTGCTTGACGGCGCGGCAACAGTTTGCCCATCTGTGAATATGACAAAGCACACCCCACAACCCGCCACGCCTGATGTTTTTACTGGTGCGTTTACGCAGCAAGAACCGATCCCTCAGGAAGGCATTGATGCAGCGTTGGCCGTGCTGAATGGTGGGCGCTTGCACCGCTATAACACCCACGGTGATGAGATTGCCGAAACTGCGCTGCTCGAAGAAGAGTTCGCTGCACAATTGGGGTCAAAATACTGTTTGTCTTGTGCCTCTGGCGGATACGCCATGGCCACAGCAATGCGAGCCTGTGGTGTTAAGGCGGGGGATAAGGTCCTTACCAACGCGTTTACCCTGGCACCTGTGCCCGGCGCGATTGCTAGTCTGGGTGCTACGCCAATTTTTGTGGGCGTAGGCGAGGACCTGAAGATTGATCTTGGTGACCTTGCGGCCAAGATTGATCAGGCTGATGTTCTGTTGCTGTCACATATGCGCGGCCACATTTGCGATATGGACCGCCTTATGCAGATTTGTGACGCTGCCGGTGTGAAAGTGATTGAAGACTGTGCGCACACTATGGGGGCCAAGTGGAAAGACACTTATTCTGGTCGCCACGGGGTGATGGGGTGCTATTCAACGCAGACCTATAAGCACGTCAATTCGGGTGAGGGCGGGCTGTTGATCAGTGACGATCCTGATCTGATGGCTCGTGCGATTATGCTGTCGGGGTCTTACATGCTTTATACGCGTCACCGCGCAGCACCGCCCCCCGAAGCGTTCGAGCAAGTGCGTCTGCATACCCCGAACATTTCCGGCCGGATGGATAACTTGCGTGCGGCCATCCTGCGCCCACAATTGCGTGATCTTGATGCACAGGCAAAACGTTGGAACGACCGCTACAAGGTTCTGGAAGACGGGCTGTCGGGCGCAAACAGACTTACCTTGATTAATCGCCCTGCGAACGAGCACTATGTGGCGTCATCATTTCAGTTTTTGTTGCTGGATTGGGCTGATGCCGAGATCGTTGATTTTGTAACGCGTTGTGCTGCGCGTGGGGTCGAGCTTAAGTGGTTTGGCGCAGATGATCCTGTGGCTTTCACCAGTAAATACGACAGCTGGAAATACGCTAACCCGACGCCGATGCCCGCCACGGACCGTGTGTTGAAGGGCGTGATGGATATGCGTTTGCCGCTGACGTTCTCGCTTGAGGATTGCGCGCAGATTGCACGCATTATCCGTGAAGAAGTCGCCATCAGCGCCTAAGATTTTTATCCGCGCTGTGCGTGGTGCCTACGGCAAGAACGGGATAGATACATCAAGCCACGTGTCAGCGCGACAATTCGCCAAAACGAGTTCTAAGATAAAAGCCGCCAAATTGCGCCAAAAGCCGGTCCAAGGCGTTGACGCGTCAAGGCAGTGGGGGTAGGACGGCCACAGCCAAAAGTCCTGTGCGTAGCACGTCTGCGCGACACATTTCAGGAGATGCAAACTGTGGAAACCCTTTCGACACAGGCCCTCGCGGGTCAGTATTTGCCCATTCTTGTGTTCCTTGCGATCGCAATCGGTTTGGGTCTTGTCTTGATCCTTGCGGCGGTTGTTGTTGCGGTGCGCAGCCCTGACCCAGAAAAAGTGTCGGCTTATGAGTGTGGATTTAATGCCTTTGACGATGCGCGGATGAAGTTCGACGTACGCTTTTACTTGGTCTCGATTTTGTTCATCATTTTCGATTTGGAAGTGGCGTTTTTGTTCCCGTGGGCCGTGGCATTTAAGGACATTTCAATGGTCGGTTTCTGGTCCATGATGGTATTCTTGGGCGTTCTGACTGCTGGCTTTGCATATGAGTGGAAAAAGGGAGCGCTCGAATGGGAGTGATGGCCGGACCAAATACTGCAGGTTTTGACCGCGAGGTTGCGACGCAGGAATTGAACCGTGAGTTGTCCGACAAGGGCTTTCTTGTGACTTCTACCGCTGACATCATCAACTGGGCGCGCACAGGCTCGCTGCACTGGATGACGTTTGGCCTTGCTTGCTGTGCCGTTGAAATGATGCACACCGCGATGCCGCGCTATGACATGGAGCGGTTCGGCACAGCGCCGCGCGCCTCCCCGCGTCAATCCGACTTGATGATTGTTGCTGGCACGCTGACCAACAAAATGGCCCCTGCTTTGCGTAAAGTATACGATCAGATGCCAGAGCCACGTTACGTGATCTCTATGGGTTCATGTGCCAATGGTGGCGGGTACTATCACTACAGCTATTCCGTTGTCCGTGGTTGTGACCGTATCGTCCCTGTTGATGTGTATGTACCGGGCTGCCCGCCAACGGCAGAAGCCTTGCTATATGGCATCATGCAGCTGCAACGCAAAATCCGCCGCACTGGCACGATTGTACGCTAAGAAGTTCCGACCCGAAAACGCCTGAAAGGCAAAGGAGCGATTCTATGACCGCAGAAACCATGACACCCGCCGCAATGGATGAACTGGGCGCTTATATTGCTGCCAAGCGTCCTGATTGTGTGCTGTCATATTCCGTTGATTTCGGTGAGCTGAATGTGTCTGTCGCGTTGGGCAGTATTCATGGCCTGATCGATTGGCTGAAGACTGATGCTACCTGCCGCTTTAACTCATTGGTTGATATCACAGCGGTCGATCACGTTGGTCGTGCGCGCCGGTTTGACGTGGTTTATCACTTCCTGTCCATGTACCAAAACCACCGCATCCGCTTGAAAGTCGAAGTACGTGAGGACGACATGGTGCCATCCATCGTTGAAGTGCACCCATCGGCCAACTGGTTCGAGCGTGAAGTTTTTGACATGTTCGGCATTCTCTTTTCAGGTCACCCGGATCTACGCCGTTTGCTGACGGATTATGGTTTCCGCGGCTATCCCCTGCGCAAGGATTTCCCGACAACTGGCTACACAGAAGTACGCTATGACGAGGCGCAAAAGCGCGTAGTTTATGAGCCTGTGTCGCTGGTGCAAGAATACCGACAGTTTGATTTCATGTCTCCCTGGGAAGGCGCGCAATACGTCATTCCCGGTGATGAGAAAGCGAAAGGAGAGGCGAAATAATGGACGGCTCCCAATTCAATGACGCCCTGACTGGCGAACAGAAAATCCGTAACTTCAACATCAACTTCGGTCCGCAGCACCCTGCAGCGCACGGCGTGTTGCGTCTTGTGCTCGAACTTGATGGCGAGATCGTTGAGCGTTGCGACCCGCACATCGGGCTTCTGCACCGTGGCACCGAAAAGCTGATGGAAAGCCGCACTTACTTGCAAAACCTGCCGTATCTGGACCGTCTGGATTATGTGGCACCCATGAACCAAGAGCACGCTTGGTGCTTGGCGATTGAAAAGCTGACAGGCACGGAGGTGCCTCGCCGTGCGCAGTTGATCCGTGTTCTTTACTCCGAGATTGGCCGCGTACTTTCGCACATCTTGAACGTGACCACACAGGCTATGGACGTAGGCGCGCTTACGCCGCCGCTTTGGGGATTTGAAGAGCGTGAAAAACTCATGGTGTTTTACGAGCGCGCTTGCGGCGCACGTTTGCACGCTGCGTATTTCCGTCCAGGTGGCGTACACCAAGACCTGCCCGATGATCTCATTGATGATATTGAGATGTGGGCAATCGAGTTTCCCAAAGTCCTCGAAGACATTGATGGTCTTTTGACCGAAAACCGTATTTTCAAGCAACGTAACGCAGATATTGGCGTTGTGACCGAACAAGACATCCAAGACTGGGGCTTTTCCGGTGTGATGGTTCGTGGCTCGGGGCTTGCGTGGGATTTGCGCCGCGCGCAGCCCTATGAATGCTATGATGAATTTGAATTCCAAATTCCTGTCGGCAAAAACGGCGACTGCTACGACCGCTACCTCGTTCGGATGGAAGAGATGCGCCAGTCCGTGTCGATCATCCGCCAAGCGATTGCCAAGCTACGCGAAGCGACTGGTGACGTGATGGCCCGAGGCAAAATGACTCCGCCCAAACGTGGTGACATGAAAACCTCGATGGAAGCGCTCATCCACCACTTCAAACTCTACACCGAAGGCTTTCACGTACCTGCCGGTGAGGTCTACACCGCCGTTGAGGCCCCGAAAGGCGAGTTTGGTGTGTATCTTGTGGCTGATGGCAGCAACAAACCGTACCGGGCCAAATTACGCGCGCCGGGCTTTTTGCACCTACAAGCGATGGACTACCTCGCGTCAGGCCACCAACTTGCAGATGTTGCCGCGATTATCGGAACGATGGATATCGTTTTTGGAGAAATCGACCGCTAATTCTTTTGTTTGAAAATATCCTCGCCGAAGGCTGGCGTTGCATGGCAACGTCAATAACCCGAAAAGAGACGACCCATGCTACGCCGACTACACTCTGAGCAACCAGACAGCTTTGCCTTTACCGCCGAAAACCAAGCGTGGGCTGAAGCGCAGATCAAAAAATACCCAGAGGGTCGCCAAGCATCTGCGATCATCCCACTTCTTTGGCGCGCCCAAGAGCAAGAGGGCTGGCTTAGCCGTCCGGCGATTGAGCATGTGTCTGACATGCTTGATCTTGCATTTATTCGCGGTCTTGAGGTGGCGTCTTTCTACTTCATGTTCCAACTGCAACCTGTTGGTAAAATTGCACATATCCAGATTTGCGGCACAACGTCCTGCATGATCTGTGGTGCGGAAGACTTAGTCGCTGTTTGCCAAGAAAAGATCGCACCGAAGGCGCATCAAATTTCTGCTGATGGAAATTTCTCATGGGAAGAAGTTGAGTGTTTGGGTGCCTGCGCAAACGCCCCGATGGCGCAAATCGGTAAAGACTACTTCGAAGACCTTACTGCAGAGCGGCTTGGCACACTTTTGGACGAACTTGCGGCTGGTAAAACCCCGCAAGTTGGCCCGCAAAATGGACGTTTCGCGGCGGAGCCAGCGGGGGGCATCACCAGCCTTACTGATTTCGTGAACGCTAAGATTAAGCTGAATGCCAGTGCACAATTGGCCCATGATATCGGTGACAGTGTTAAACGCATCGACGGAACTGAAGTGCCTCTTTTGACACCTTGGATAGACAAAGCTGCAAATTCTGGCGCGAAACCACCGAAACCTGCAGCGCGACCAAAGCCTGCAAATGCGCAAAAAGCTGCCGCGAAACCAGCGGCTACTAAAGCCAAAAGCACTGCAAAACCCAAAGCCTCAAGTGACGCGGGCAAAAAGCCTCGCACCATGAAAGCCCCGCGCAAAGCCGGTGCGGATGACCTGAAACTGATCAAAGGTGTCGGTCCAAAACTGGAGAAGCTTCTCAACGAGATGGGCTTTTTTCATTACGATCAAATCGCCAAATGGGGTCAGGCCGAGCTTGCTTGGGTTGACGCGAACTTGGAAGGTTTCATCGGGCGCGCGTCGCGGGAAAACTGGATTGATCAAGCCAAATTCCTTGCATCTTAAGCCAAGACCTAGTTTTCTAGCCCCACAATGAAGGGGAGCTGTTACTAATACTCCCCAAATAGGGACGGAGTATTGGAATGAGTAACTCTTCTGGAGGGATCTCCTGCGCGATCGGGTGTTGGCTGGTTGGCGCAGTGTTGGGCTTAGTTGCCTTTATTATGTTAATGTTGTTCGGGGAATACACCTTTATTCAGGCTGTATTCATGGGCGGCATTGTTTTCTTTATTGCTGGTGCAGCATTAAGCTGGCTTATGTGTCGGCCGCTTCCTGCGTTGGGAGAAATTGATGCCAACCGCGCGGGGCAAGCGCCCACCGCCGGCGGCATCGAAACTGCTACGCCAGCTGTTGCGGCCAAACCTACAGCCACTGCAGCGGTAGCGGCGACTGCGACCACGGTGTCTGAACCCGTTGCGGACACGCCCACGCCGAAACCCGCGGCAAAGCCAAAAGCGGCACCAAAGAAACCTGCAGCTAAGAAGCCAGCCCCTAAAAAGGCTGCTGCCAAAGCAGATGCGCCTGCCGCTAAAGCACTTGCGGATGAAAAAAAGACGGTTGCAAAGCCAGTTTCCGCGTCGGGCAAGCCTGAATTGCTGAAAGAAGCGCGGGCAGGTGGTCCGGACGATCTTAAACAGATCAAAGGCGTTGGTCCAAAGCTTGAAGGTCTGCTGCAATCAATGGGTGTGTTCCACTTCGATCAGATCGGATCATGGCGGAAAAAAGAAGTTGAATGGGTGGATGAAAACCTTGAAGGTTTCAAAGGCCGTGTTTCCCGTGATGATTGGGTCAAGCAAGCCAAAGTACTCGCTAAAGGTGGCTAGACTGAATTTTCCAAAAAAGTGAAAAAGGGTGGCGTTTACTAAGCCCTCAGAAATACGTAGAGATGGTCCCGTCCAAAGATATTTTGGGCGGGATTTTTTGTGAGGCTGCCACGTGAACCGCGACGAACGAAATGCAAAACGGGGCCGCTTGGCGGCTATGGTCATCGCGGGTTCTGGTCTACTGGCGATCCTGGCGCCGGCGATTACGCAAAGCCTGAACCTGACAATCCGCTTTGAAATTCTGCTTTATCTTTTCTCATTGGCGGGATTTCTCTTTGCCCTCGTTCTTGCGCTTCAGGTCTGGCAATCGGGGCGCAAATAAGTCTATAGAGAAGCCAGCCAACACTTCAGACGGGAAACGCGCACATGTTGCAGGACAAAGACCGCATTTTCACCAATATCTATGGGATGCACGACCGCACCCTCAAAGGCGCGCAGCAGCGTGGTCATTGGGATGGAACCGGCGCGCTGATCAAAAAAGGCCGTGACTGGATCATCGACGAGATGAAGTCCTCTGGACTTCGTGGGCGCGGCGGCGCGGGCTTCCCGACCGGTTTGAAGTGGTCGTTCATGCCCAAAGAAAGTGACGGGCGTCCCAGCTATTTAGTTGTGAACGCGGATGAGTCTGAGCCGGGCACATGTAAAGATCGCGAGATCATGCGTCACGATCCCCATACATTGATCGAAGGCTGCTTGATCGCGTCTTTCGCAATGAATGCCAACGCCTGCTACATCTACATTCGTGGCGAATACATCCGCGAAAAAGAAGCACTGCAAGCAGCTATCGACGAGGCCTACGAAGCCGGTCTGGTGGGTAAAAACGCTGCGAAATCGGGTTGGGATTTTGACATCTATCTGCACCACGGTGCGGGTGCTTATATTTGCGGTGAAGAGACTGCGCTGCTGGAAAGCCTTGAGGGCAAAAAAGGTATGCCGCGCATGAAGCCGCCGTTCCCGGCAGGTGCTGGGCTTTATGGCTGCCCCACGACCGTGAACAACGTCGAATCAATTGCTGTGGTGCCAACCATCTTGCGCCGTGGCGCGTCTTGGTTCTTTGGCTTTGGTCGGGACAATAACAAAGGCACGAAGCTCTTTGCTATTTCCGGTCACGTTAACCAACCCTGCGTAGTTGAAGAGGCTATGTCGATCACGTTCGAAGAATTGATTGAAAAGCACTGCGGCGGTATTCGTGGCGGGTGGGATAACCTTAAGGCGGTCATCCCAGGTGGTTCATCCGTTCCCTGTGTGCGCGGCGAAAACATGCGCGATGCGATTATGGATTTTGATTACTTGCGCGGCGAGCTTGGCTCAGGCTTGGGGACCGCAGCGGTAATCGTAATGGATCAGTCCACCGACATCATCAAAGCGATCTGGCGTCTTTCCAAATTCTATAAGCATGAATCATGCGGTCAGTGCACGCCATGCCGTGAAGGTACTGGCTGGATGATGCGCGTGATGGAACGTTTGGTGACTGGTGAAGCAACGCCAGAAGAAATCGACATGCTTTGGGATGTTACCAAGCAAGTTGAGGGCCATACAATTTGTGCGCTTGGCGATGCGGCTGCGTGGCCAATCCAAGGTTTGATCCGCAATTTCCGTGATGAAATCGAAGACCGCATCAAACACAAGCGGGTACGCCCTGCAGCTGTTGCCGCTGAGTAAGCGGAACACACTAATCAAGCAAACGGCGCGCATTACATTGCGCGCCGTTTCTGTTTGGCCCTTGTGGATATGTTTTTGTGAGCTGTGATTGAATAACGCGCCGGCTACAGACATGCTCAGCGGACATAAGTGCGTTTGTTAATTTGGAGGACGTTCCCTCATGAAATCTATCCTATTTGCTGTTGTTTTCGTAATGAGCAGTGCGCAAGCTTCTTTGGCGAAAGAGCCGTTGAGTAACGTTGATTATATTAACGACCGGCTTTTTGCGGCTGCAGTTGGGGATCAGATCAGACGCAATTGTGACCGCATTTCTGCACGGATGTTGCGGGTGCTTGCAGATGCGAACAAGCTGAAAAACCATGCAGTGGCTCTTGGCTACACAGAGGCAGAAATTAACGCCTACGTGAAAAACGACGCTGAGAAAGCGAAGATGAAGCAGCGCCGCGATGCGTATCTGGCGGACAACGGTGCCTTGGGGCAGGGGGCTGAGGCCTATTGCGCACTTGGGCGGGCATAGATCGCGCGCGACCCGCTAATTGGGTCGCTGCTAAAAGCGCGCTAAAATCAGTCACAAGTGGTGGACAACGCAGCGCCTAGGCGATAGTGCGTGGGCGTAACAAACAGATGGCGGCCATGCTCTTTCGCCAAGGCAATTTACGGTCGCATTTGTCGCGAAAGCAAAACGGGAACCGATGCAATGGCAGACCTGCGCAAAGTCGTAATTGATGGCACCGAAATCGAAGTAGACGGTGCCATGACCCTGATCCAAGCCTGCGAAGAAGCTGGCGTTGAGATTCCTCGCTTTTGTTACCACGAACGTCTTTCTATCGCGGGCAACTGCCGTATGTGTTTGGTTGAGGTCGTTGGTGGCCCACCCAAGCCAGCGGCATCTTGCGCGATGCAGGTCCGCGATTTGCGTCCTGGTCCCGAAGGCCAAGCGCCAGTGGTTAAGACTAACTCGCCCATGGTGAAAAAAGCCCGCGAGGGCGTTATGGAATTCCTGCTAATCAACCACCCGCTTGATTGTCCGATCTGCGATCAGGGGGGCGAGTGTGATCTTCAAGACCAAGCAATGGCTTATGGCGTAGACTTCTCGCGCTTCCGCGAAGCAAAGCGCGCGACGGATGATCTTGATCTTGGACCACTTGTGGAAACCCACATGACCCGCTGCATTTCATGCACGCGGTGCGTTCGTTTTACGACCGAGGTCGCGGGTATTCACCAAATGGGCCAGACGGGCCGTGGTGAAGATGCTGAGATCACCTCGTATCTTGGTGAAACGCTTGATTCCAATATGCAGGGCAACATTATCGATTTGTGTCCTGTAGGTGCGCTTGTTTCAAAACCCTACGCATTCACCGCGCGTCCTTGGGAATTGACCAAAACAGAGTCGATTGACGTGATGGATGCGCTTGGCTCCAACATTCGCGTTGATACCAAAGGCCGTGAAGTAATGCGCTTTTTGCCGCGCAACCACGACGGCGTGAACGAAGAGTGGATTTCGGACAAAACCCGTTTCGTGTGGGATGGTCTGCGCCGGCAGCGTTTGGATACACCTTATTTGCGTGAGAATGGAAAGCTGCGACCAGCAACGTGGCCCGAAGCGCTTTCTGCTGCTGCAGCAGCAATGAAGGGCAAAAAGGTTGCGGGTCTCGTTGGGGATCTTGCGCCGACTGAGGCGGCGTTTGCATTAAAGGCTTTGATCGAAGAACAAGGCGGTAACGTTGAGTGCCGGACTGATAATGCCAAGTTACCTGCGGGCAACCGCGGTGCGTACGTAGGTACGGCGACTGTTGAAGACATCGATCATGCAGATAAAATTCTGCTTGTTGGTGTTAACCCTAAACTTGAAAGCCCCGTTCTTAATGCGCGCATTCGCAAGGCTTGGAGCCGCGGCGCGGATGTGGTTGTCGTGGGTGAAGCGGTTGATCTGACTTATGAGTATGAGCACATGGGCAATGACCGTGCGGCACTTGCTCATGTAGCGGGCTTGGATATGAGCGCGATGCAAGATGTGAACTCTATCTGCATAGTTGGTCAGGGCGCGTTGAACGAGGCTGATGGCGAGGCTGTTTTGGCTACGGTTCAAGTCATCTGTGAGAAGTCAAACGGCAAGTTGATGGTGGTTCATACAGCTGCGTCGCGCGTTGGCGCGATGGATGTTGGTGCGGTTACTGACGGCGGGATGACTGCCGCAATTGAAGGCGCCGAAGTGATTTATAATCTCGGCGCGGATGAGGTTGATGTGGCTGCTGGCCCGACTGTGATCTACCAAGGTAGCCATGGCGACCGCGGTGCGCACCGTGCTGACATTATTCTGCCAGGGGCGGCATACACCGAAGAAAACGGTTTGTTTGTGAACACCGAAGGTCGCCCACAGCTTGCGATGCGTGCTGGTTTTGCGCCGGGGCAGGCGAAGGAGAACTGGGCGATCTTGCGTGCGCTATCCGCTGAGTTGGGCGCGCAATTGTCTTACGACAGCCTCGCACAGCTGCGCAGCGCCATGATCGCTGCACACCCGCACCTTGGTCAAATTGATGAAGTTACGGAAAACGCCGTTATCGCATTGCCAAGCAAGCCGCTTGGTAAGGCAAACTTCAAATACGCAGTGAGTGATTTCTATCTCACCAACCCAATCGCACGTGCGTCTGCGCTGATGGCTGAGCTGTCGGCAAATGCAAAAGCACGCGCATCAAACAAGCTAGCGGCGGAGTAAAATCCCCGTGCGGTGGAGCGTCGCGTGTCTCATCGGGCTGGTTGCGTGTCAGCCAGTGCAGACATCGCAAAATGCGGCGTTTTCACCAACATACGAAGGAATACGAATCGATTCGCTCGACGGTGACTTGGTCAACTTTAACGTAACAATGCGCGGCGCGCGTACCGAGGCTGATTTACGAGCCTACGCTGAATGCGCTGCTGCCCAGTATACGTTGATCCGGGGCTACGGTTTTGCGCGCCACGTGCGCACGACGACAAAGATGCAGGGTGGAAAGTGGCATGCAGATGCTATTTACACCATTTCGCCATCACTGCCGCGAGGCGTCAGTACGATTGACGCTGAAGTGGCTGTTGCGAACTGCAAGGAACTGGGAATACCGACGGTGTGAGGACCAATGGCTGATTTTCTAAATACGGGTGCCGGAATGGCGCTGATCATTGTGGCCCAAACGCTGGCGGTTGTCGCGTTTGTCATGGTTTCGCTTCTTTTCTTGGTCTACGGTGACCGTAAGATTTGGGCGGCTGTCCAGATGCGCCGTGGCCCTAACGTTGTTGGTGTGTTTGGCCTTTTGCAAACTGTGGCTGACGCTCTCAAATACGTCGTCAAAGAAGTTGTTGTTCCAGCGGGTGCCGATAAAACGGTCTTCATGCTTGCACCGCTTACAAGCTTTGTGCTGGCTTTGATCGCTTGGGCGGTTATTCCGTTCAACGACACTTGGGTTCTGGCTGATATCAACGTGGCTATCTTGTATGTTTTTGCGATCTCGTCACTTGAAGTGTACGGCGTGATTATGGGTGGTTGGGCGTCTAACTCTAAATACCCTTTCCTTGGCTCTTTGCGGTCTGCCGCGCAGATGATTTCTTATGAGGTATCGATTGGCCTCATTATCATTGGCGTCATTCTGTCTACTGGCTCGCTTAACTTTGGTGATATTGTACAGGCGCAGGAAGGTAGTCTCGGGTTCTTCAACTGGTACTGGCTGCCGCACTTCCCAATGGTTTTCTTGTTCTTCATCAGCTGTTTGGCTGAAACGAACCGTCCGCCGTTCGATCTTCCCGAAGCGGAATCGGAATTGGTTGCTGGCTATCAAGTTGAATATTCATCCACACCGTTTTTGTTGTTCATGGCGGGTGAGTACATCGCAATTTTCTTGATGTGCGCATTGATCTCGCTGTTGTTCTTTGGTGGTTGGTTGTCCCCGATCCCGTTCTTGCCTGATGGTCCGCTCTGGATGGTTGGTAAGATGGCGTTCTTCTTCTTCCTCTTTGCGATGGTTAAGGCGATCGTGCCACGCTACCGCTATGACCAACTGATGCGCTTGGGATGGAAAGTATTCCTGCCGTTCTCGCTCGTGTGGGTCGTGTTTGTAGCCTTCGCAGCAAAGTTTGACTGGTTCTGGGGCGTATACGCCCGTTGGGACCTCATTGGGTAAGGATCAGAAAATGGCAAATATCGATTATACGCGCGCTGCTAAATATTTTCTGTTGGCAGACTTTTTTAAGGGCTTCAAACTTGGTCTGCGCTACTTCTTTGCGCCTAAGGCAACTTTGAACTACCCGCACGAAAAAGGCCCGCTGAGCCCGCGTTTCCGCGGCGAGCATGCTTTGCGCCGGTATCCAAATGGAGAAGAGCGTTGTATTGCGTGTAAGTTGTGCGAGGCTGTTTGCCCTGCGCAGGCCATCACCATTGACGCCGAGCCACGTGATGACGGAAGCCGCCGTACTACGCGTTATGACATTGACATGACAAAGTGCATCTACTGTGGTTTCTGCCAAGAAGCCTGTCCGGTGGACGCAATCGTTGAAGGTCCCAATTTTGAGTTTTCAACAGAGACCCGCGAAGAGCTGTATTACGACAAGACAAAGTTGCTCGAGAACGGCGACCGCTGGGAAGCTGAAATTGCGCGTAACCTCGAGATGGATGCGCCCTACAGATGACCAAGACGCCCGAAAATCCATTTCAGGCTTTCCTTGATCAGTCCGCAGATTGGACCAAGGAAATGGCACCGCACATGGAACGTTTCATGGGCGGTAACTGGTCGTCTGCGGAATGGATGCAGGGCATGGAAAAGGCCATGGGTGCGATGAGCAAAGAGATGCTTGATGCAACCATGGGCGGTACCGCCAGCGCAGGGGGCTTGGACGCCAAGACCCGTTTGTTGGTGTCACTTGCAGGGTTCGTTGCACAGGGTGCGACGGCCGATGCGCAGATCAAGATCACTGTTAGCAACGCGCACACAGCCGGTGCGACAGAACAAGAAATCATGGAGACCATCGCTACGATGTCTCTGTTGGGCGGCATGCCCGCGATGACCAAAGCAATGCAACTGGCCGCAGATGCGTTGAAAGAGAAGGACGACACCGAATGAGTGTGCTGACAATTGCGTTTTACGCCTTTGCGATCTCAACGATCGCCGGGGGGCTTTTCACTGTTATTGGTCGAAACCCCGTTCATTCGGTTTTGTGGCTGATCTTGGCGTTCCTGTCATCCGCAGGTTTGTTCGTCACGTTGGGCGCTGAGTTCGTCGCGATGCTGTTGATCATCGTCTACGTGGGTGCGGTCGCAGTTTTGTTCCTGTTCGTTGTGATGATGCTGGACGTCGATTTTGCCGAGCTGAAAGCCGAAATGGCCAAATACGTGCCGATCGCGCTGTTGATTGGTACAGTATTGTTGATGCAGTTGGCGCTGGCTTTTGGGGCGTGGGAATACGGCGACGGTGCACTTGAACGTGTTGCGGCGCGTCAGGGTGATCAGCAAAACACTGCGGCTTTGGGCCTGCTCATCTATGATAAATATATCATGCTTTTCCAGCTTTCAGGGTTGATCCTGCTTGTGGCGATGATTGGTGCGATTGTGCTGACATTGCGTCACCGCCAAGACATCAAGCGCCAAGACGTTGTAGCGCAGATGATGCGCGATCCAGCGAAGGCGATGGAACTCAAAGACATCAAATCAGGGCAAGGCTTGTAACTCATGATTGGCATCGAACACTATCTTACCGTTGCAGCGGCTTTGTTTGTTATCGGTATTTTTGGCCTGTTTCTTAACCGCAAGAACGTCATCATCTTGCTGATGAGCATTGAACTGATGCTCTTGGCGGTGAACATCAATTTCGTCGCTTTTAGCGCGTTTCTTGATGATCTGGTTGGACAGGTATTCACCCTCTTTGTGTTGACTGTTGCAGCGGCTGAAGCGGCGATTGGTCTTGCGATCTTGGTTTGTTTCTTCCGCAATCGTGGCACCATCGACGTTGAAAACGTCAACGTGATGAAAGGCTAATCCAATGGAAACCATCATCTTATTTGCACCCCTCATTGGGGCCCTGATTGCGGGCTTCGGCTGGAAGTTTATCGGTGAAACCGCGGCGCAGTATGTCTCGACTGGTTTGTTGATGTTGGCGGCGGGCCTGTCATGGGTCGTATTCTTGTCGTTTGACGGAGTTACACAATCCATCCAGATCCTGCAATGGATCGAGAGCGGTACTTTTGTGACTGATTGGGCGATACGCCTTGACCGCTTGACGGCAACGATGCTGATCGTGATCAATTCGGTTTCGGCGTTGGTTCACCTCTACTCATTCGGCTACATGGCCCATGATGAGAACTTTAAAGAGGGTGAAAACTACAAAGCGCGCTTCTTTGCGTATTTGTCGTTCTTTACTTTCGCGATGCTGATGCTGGTCACAGCTGACAACCTTGTTCAGATGTTCTTTGGCTGGGAAGGCGTGGGCGTTGCGTCGTACCTGTTGATCAACTTCTATTTCCGCAAACCGTCCGCCAATGCTGCTGCGATGAAAGCATTCATTGTCAACCGCGTTGGGGACTTTGCTTTTATCCTCGGTATCGCGGGGCTTTACTTGCTGGCAGACAGCGTGAAGTTCGAAGATATCTTCGCCTACATGCCAACACTGGCCGAGCAGACAATCCGCTTCTTGTGGACTGATTGGTCTGCACCGAACTTGCTGGCGTTCCTGCTGTTCGTAGGCGCAATGGGTAAATCTGCACAGTTGCTGTTGCACACGTGGTTGCCTGACGCGATGGAAGGCCCGACGCCTGTGTCGGCACTCATTCACGCGGCGACAATGGTTACTGCTGGCGTTTTCCTCGTATGTCGTATGTCACCGCTGATGGAGTTCGCACCAGTCGCCACAAACTTTGTGGTTATCGTAGGCGCCATCACAGCATTCTTTGCGGCAACTGTGGGCTTGGTTCAAAACGATATTAAGCGCGTGATTGCGTACTCAACTTGTTCGCAGCTTGGCTATATGTTTGTGGCAGCGGGCCTTGGTGTATACTCTGTGGCGATGTTCCACTTGCTAACGCACGCATTTTTCAAAGCGATGCTTTTCTTGGGGGCGGGCTCTGTCATCCACGGGATGCACCACGAGCAGGACATGCGTAACTACGGCGGTCTTCGCAAAAAACTACCCGTGACGTTTTGGGCAATGATGATTGGCACCTTGGCGATTACAGGTGTTGGTATTCCGCTGCTGTATGTCGGCTTCCCAGTTGGCTTTGCCGGCTTCGTTTCCAAAGATGCAATCATTGAAAGCGCGTTTGTAGGTTCAACTTTTGCGTTCTGGATGCTGGTCATTGCTGCATTCATGACAAGCTTCTACAGCTGGCGCCTGATGTTCTTGACGTTCTACGGCAAACCACGGGGTGATAAACACACCCACGAGCACGCCCACGAAAGCCCCAGCGTCATGCTGTTGCCGCTCGTCGTACTGGCTTTTGGTGCGATTTTCGCGGGCATGGTGTTCTACAAACCTTACTTTGGTAGCCAAGAAAGCGTTGATAAGTTCTTCGGCATTGGCGTGAAAAAGGGCGAAGCGCACGCGTATTTCGACGCCCCAACGTTGGTAGCACCGGCATACGCAGCTGGCGCAAAGGCAGACGGGGATCATTCAGATCACGACCGCAGCCAAGTGCCCGGTGACGGTGGCATCTTTATTGGGCCAGACAACCACATGATCCATGAAGCTCACTTGGTGCCGAAATGGGTCAAGCTTAGCCCATTTTTTGCGATGCTCTTTGGGTTCATCTTGTCATGGTACATGTACATCCGCCGTCCTGATCTGCCCGCAAAATTGGCAGAAAACCAGTGGCCACTTTATAATTTCTTGCTCAACAAATGGTACTTTGACGAGCTTTACGACACGATCTTTGTTCGTCCTGCAAAATCACTGGGCCGCTTTTTGTGGACCCGTGGTGATGTGGGCATCATCGACGGTGGCATCAACGGTTTGGCGCTTGGTATTGTGCCGTTCTTCACCCGTTTGGCAGGGCGCTTGCAGTCCGGCTACATCTTTACTTACGCGTTCTCCATGGTGATCGGCCTTGTTGTGCTGATCACGTGGATGACCTTGACTGCTGGATAACGACCCATGGACAACCTTCTCTCCATTGTCACTTTTCTGCCGCTGCTTGGCGCGCTCATTTTGGCGCTGTTTTTGCGGGGCGACGACGAAGCAGCACAGCGCAACGCAAAGTGGGTAGCCTTGTGGGCCACCGCTGCAACGTTCGTCTTCTCGATCTTCATTTTGACTGGTTTTGACGCGTCGAACACCGACTTTCAGTTTGTTGAAGAACACACGTGGTTGATGGGGCTTACATACAAAATGGGCGTTGACGGGATCAGCGTACTGTTTGTGATGCTGACCACATTCCTTATGCCGCTTGTGATTGCGTCTTGCTGGGGTGTGACGCACCGCGTCAAAGAATATATGATCGCGTTCTTGCTGCTCGAAACACTTATGCTGGGTGTTTTCTGCGCGTTGGACATGGTGCTGTTCTATCTGTTCTTTGAGGCCGGCCTTATCCCAATGTTCCTAATCATCGGCATTTGGGGCGGGGCGAACCGGATCTACGCGTCGTTCAAGTTCTTCCTTTATACCTTCCTTGGCTCGGTTCTCATGCTGGTTGCGATGGTCACGATGTATATTGAGGCAGGCACGACCGACATCCCGACACTGCTGAGCTTTGAATTTGACAGCGCGGTTTTGAACCTGTTCGGCTTCCACATTCTGGGTGGCTTGCAAACACTGTTGTTCTTGGCATTCTTCGCAAGCTTCGCGGTAAAAATGCCAATGTGGCCAGTGCACACGTGGTTGCCTGATGCACACGTTCAGGCGCCAACAGCGGGGTCTGTCGTTCTGGCGGCGATTTTGCTCAAGATGGGCGGCTACGGTTTCTTGCGTTTCTCACTGCCTATGTTCCCGGTCGGTTCCGAGATCCTGTCACCGCTGGTGTTGTGGATGTCAGCCATTGCGATTGTGTACACATCGCTTGTCGCATTGGTCCAAGAGGACATGAAAAAGCTGATTGCTTACTCATCGGTTGCGCACATGGGCTTTGTGACAATGGGTATCTTCGCTGCGAACCAACAAGGTGTTGATGGTGCGATTTTTCAGATGGTCAGCCACGGCTTTATCTCTGGCGCACTGTTCTTGTGTGTCGGTGTTATTTACGACCGGATGCACACACGCGATATTGATGCTTATGGCGGTCTTGTGAACCGGATGCCTGCATATGCGTTGGTGTTCATGTTCTTCACCATGGCCAACGTTGGCCTGCCGGGGACGTCCGGTTTCGTAGGTGAATTCCTGACCATCATTGGCGTGTTCCAGGTGAACACATGGGTGGCTATGGTCGCTGCGACGGGTGTGATCTTGTCCGCTGGCTACGCGTTGTGGCTCTACCGCCGCGTGGTGATGGGTGACCTGATCAAGGAAAGCCTGAAAACAATTACCGATATGACCCGTCTTGAGCGTGCAATCTTTGCACCACTCGTGGTGATGACGCTGTTGTTAGGGATCTATCCCAGCTTGGTGACAGACATCATCGGACCATCGGTTTCCGCCCTTGTTCAAAACTATGACGTGGCCGTCAGCGCATTCGACGCGGCAGCCCAAACCGCTGAAATCGCGGCGCACTAAAGGATCTGAGCTATGACTGCTGATATCAACACTATGCTGCCAGAAATTGTGCTGGCGCTTTATGCCATGGTTGCGCTGATTGCGATTGTCTACACAGGCAAGGATGCCATGGCGCGCTTGTCGCTTTGGATGACGTCGATCGTATTCGTAGGCATGGCCGCGTGGATTGCAACATCGGGCGAGGGCACATCTGTGGCTTTCGGTGGGATGTTTATGGATGATGCGTTCTCGCGCTTTGCAAAAGTCACAATCCTGTTGTCGGCAGCCGCGGTTTTGTTGATGTCGGAAGAGTACATGACACGCCGTGATCTGCTGCGTTTTGAGTACCCGCTGTTGGTCGCCTTAGCAGCCGTCGGTATGATGGTCATGGTGTCGGCTGGTGATTTGATGGCGCTTTACATGGGCCTCGAGCTGCAGTCCTTGGCGCTTTACGTGGTCGCATCGCTGCGCCGTGACAATGTCAAATCTACAGAAGCGGGCCTGAAGTACTTCGTGTTGGGTGCGCTGTCATCTGGTCTGTTGCTCTACGGTGCGTCGCTGACATACGGCTATGCGGGCACAACCCTGTTCACTGGCATCGTAGATGCCGCAGGCGACGGGCCTATGTCGCTTGGTCTGATCTTCGGTTTGGTTTTCTTGTCTGTCGGTCTTGCGTTCAAAGTATCCGCTGCACCGTTCCATATGTGGACACCAGACGTATACGAGGGCGCGCCAACACCGGTCACGGCTTTCTTCGCAACCGCACCCAAAGTTGCTGCCATGGGCCTATTCGCACGCGTGATGCACGATGCTTTCGGTACGTCAGTTTCTGATTGGCAGCAGATCGTGGCTTTCCTTGCGGTTCTATCGATGTTCCTTGGTGCCATTGCAGCGATTGGACAGACCGACATCAAGCGTCTGATGGCGTACTCGTCCATTGCGCATATGGGTTTTGCTCTGATGGGTCTTGCAGCGGGTACCGCTTTGGGTGTGCAGGCAATGCTGATTTACATGGCCATTTACGTAACCATGAACATTGGCACGTTTGCGTTTATCCTGTCGATGAACAAAGAAGGCCAACCGGTGACAAATATTGCTTCGCTGAACAGCCTGGCAAGCCGTGAGCCAGTTCAGGCCTTGGCTATGTTGGTACTGATGTTCAGCCTCGCGGGTGTGCCCCCAATGTTGGGTTTCTTTGGCAAATACGGTGTGCTTGTTGCAGCGGTAGATGCCGGTCTGTCATGGTTGGCGATTGCAGGTGTGATTGCATCGGTGATTGGTGCTTTCTACTATCTGCGCATCGTTTACTTCATGTACTTCGGCGAGGCGCAGGACGACATTTCCGTAAAGGCCACTCCGGTGCTGAAGTTATTCCTTGTCGGTTCTGCTGCGGCAATGCTCTTGGGTGTGATCAACTTGTTCGGCATTGAGGCACCAGCAGCGTTGGCAGCGGCATCACTTGTCAACTGATTGGCCAACAGGCGTCGATTTGATCGAGTTAGATCAAGTTGACAGCACAATGGCAGAGGCGGCGCGACGTGCGCCGTCGCTTACATCTCCCACATGGATAAGGGCCGATGGCCAGTCCGCAGGACGCGGCCGGTCGGGTCGATCCTGGGGGCACCCCACAGGTAATCTTGCGGCCACTCTTGTGTTCAAGCCGCATTGTTCGGCCCAGCAAGGGGCGCAGCGCAGTTTTTTAGCAGCCAATGCATTGTGTGATGCCTTAAGCGCGTATGTTCCCGCGTCCAAGCTGGCGTTGAAATGGCCCAACGACGTATTGCTGTCGGGCGGTAAGGTTGCCGGAATTTTGCTTGAGGCGTCTGGCGGGGCTCAGTTGAATTGGTTGTCGATTGGCATCGGTGTGAACCTTGCCCATGCACCCGTCATTGAGGACGCGGCATTCGGACCGACGGCGGTTGCACTGCACCTTGATACGCAGGTTGAGGCTCCGACGCCGATGACGTTCTTGAACATACTTGCGGCGAAATACGCATCGCAAGAAGCGCTTCTTGCGACCGAAGGGTTTGATCACATTCGGGCACAATGGCTGTCACGCGCCGCCCGTCTGGATGAGGTGATTACCGCCCGAACGTCCCGCGACACAATCACTGGAACCTTTCGAGATGTGGACGCGGAGGGCAATCTTGTATTAGAGACCCCCAAGGGCCGTGAAACCGTCACGGCCGCCGACGTATATTTTTAGGAGGCGTGTGGAATGTTACTGGCGATCGATTGCGGCAACACCAACACTGTCTTCTCAATTTGGGACGGCGAGCATTTCATTGCAAATTGGCGGACCTCGACCGAGCATCAGCGCACGGCAGATCAATACTATGTCTGGCTGTCGACACTGATGTCTTTCCAGAAAGTTGATGTTGAGATCACGGACGTCATCATCAGCTCAACAGTCCCCCGGGTTGTGTTCAACTTACGGGTGTTTGCAGACCGCTATTTCAATTGCCGCCCGCTTGTTGTTGGTAAACCCGATTGTTTGTTGCCCGTGGATGTGCGCGTCGATGGCGGTACTCAAGTTGGACCGGACCGTTTGGTAAACACTGTTGCGGGACACAGCCTTTTTGGTGGTGATTTGATTGTCGTAGATTTCGGGACGGCGACAACTTTTGATGTTGTCGACACAGACGGTGCCTATATCGGCGGGGTCATTGCACCCGGGGTGAATTTGTCACTAGGGGCGCTCCACCAAGCGGCGGCTGCATTGCCCCATGTGGATGTGACCAAGCCCGAGCGTGTGATTGGGACCAACACTGTTGCTTGTATGCAGTCAGGGATCTTTTGGGGTTATGTCGGCCTAATCAACGGCATTTGTGATCGTATCAAAGCGGAACAGGGACGGCAGATGCGCGTCGTCTCCACTGGCGGGCTGGCCCCGTTGTTCCAACAAGGACATGCGCTATTTGACGAATATGAAGAGTTTTTGACGATGCACGGCCTGACCGTCATCTATAAATACAACAAGGATAATAATACGTTATGAGCAGCGAACGGCTGATTTACCTACCCCTCGGCGGTGCCGGCGAAGTGGGGATGAATTGCTATGTCTACGGATATGGCCCCGAACATAAAGAGCGTCTGATCGTTGTCGATCTTGGTGTGACTTTCCCTGATATGGACAGCACCCCGGGTGTTGATCTGATTTTGCCCGACGTGTCATGGCTTGTTGAGCGGCGTGACCGTATCGACGGCGTGTTCATCACCCATGCGCACGAGGACCATGTAGGCGCAGTTGGTCACCTTTGGGAGCGCCTTAAGGCCCCAATCTACACGCGTGCGTTCACAGCGAATATTGCCCGCCGCAAGATGGAAGAGCACGGCGCGGATACTGATGCGCTGCACACGGTTAGCCCTTGGCCCGAAACAGTTGAGACGGGTCCGTTCAAAGTGGGTTTTGTGCCGCTCTCGCATTCGATCCCTGAAAGCTCTGGCCTTGTCATCGATACTCCTGCAGGACGGATCGTGCACACGGGTGATTTTAAAATTGATACGAACCCCGTCGTGGGCGAGGCGTTTGATCGCAAGTTATGGTCATCGTTTGGGACAGTCAAAGCATTGGTTTGCGACAGCACAAACGTATTCTCGCGTGATGCAGGCCGCTCTGAATCGACGCTGAAACCTGCGATTACGGAACTGATCGCAGAGCAAGAGGGCATGGTGGTTGCGACAACTTTCGCCAGCAACATTGCACGCTTGCAGACATTGGCGGACGCAGGCATTGCGGCCGGGCGTTCTGTTTGTTTGTTGGGCCGTGCCATGGGCAAGATGGTCCAAGCGGGCTCGGAAACTGGCATTTTAACGGACTTCCCCAGCACGATCTCTGCAGAAGAAGCGACACAAATTCCCCGCCAAAACGTTATGCTCTTGGTGACAGGTAGCCAAGGGGAACGCCGTGCGGCCTCCGCCCAACTTGCCAACGGCAAGTACCGCGGCATTACTATGAAGGCAGGCGACACGTTCCTGTTCTCATCAAAAACCATTCCTGGCAACGAGCGTGGTGTTATTAAAATCATGAACCAGTTCAGTGAATTGGGCGTAGATGTGATTGATGATTACTCCGGTGCCTATCACGTGTCGGGGCACGCCAACCGTCCTGATCTGGAAGAGATGCACCAGCTTGTGAACCCACAAGTGGTGATACCAATGCACGGTGAGCACCGTCATCTTCGTGAACATACCAAGCTGTGTACTGCCAAGGGTATGAGCGCAGTTGTCGCCGTAAACGGCACGATGATCGACCTGACCGGCAACGCCCCCAAAGTAGGTGGCTACGTTGAAACGGGCCGGACATATCTGGACGGCTCAGTCAAAGTCGGCATGCTGGACGGCATTGTGCGTGATCGTGTGAAAATGGCGCTGAACGGCCATGTGATTGTCACGGTGATCATCGACGAAGATGGTGAGCCGCTTGGCGAGCCATGGTGTGAAGTGAAGGGCATCGCCGAAGTTGGCAGATCAAACGCGCCGCTGGTTGATGTCCTTGAGCAAGACCTTGGTCAGCTGATTATGCGGGCCGATGATCGTACTGTGGCAGATGATGACAAGCTTGAAGAGCAACTAAAGCGCCAAGCGCGCCGTACCTGCCAGCAAGAGATTGGCAAAAAAGTAGAGGTCACTTGTGTGATTAGCCGCCTTAGCTAATCCTGGCGGAGACCAAAGAAAAAGGCTGGAGACCTCGCGGTTTCCAGCCTTTCTTGTTTCTAGTTCGGCTGACCCTAAGTGTGCCAGTCGCTTTTGCTATTCTTCTTCGTCACTGGCTGCAGCAGTCTCTTTCACAGGTGCAGATTTAAACGTTTTGGCATCATTCGCACGACGTTGCGCAAAGCTTTGCGCGATGAACGCAGGAGTGTGATCGCCAAGGCCCTCAAAACGTTGACCGTTATTGTCATTCCCACCATTTCGGCCACGACCGCGTCCGCCGCGTGAACGGCGAGGGCGCTCATTTGTGTCGGCTTGGCGTGCGTTGTCTTGAGGCTTGGTTTGCTTCTCGGCGTCTTTGTCTGCATCGCCAGTAGTCGTTGCCACATCCTGAGGTGTCTCGGTCTGCGTCTCAACCACATCTACTGCAGCTGTCTCGGACTTTTTGCGTGACCGTGAGCGGCTGCGCGACCGTGACTTTGGCTTTTCATCCGTGCCTGCCGCTGGCGTTTCTGCGGCACCGTCTTTAGGCACGTCAGCTTGTTCTGCAGTCTTTGAACCTTCGGGCAGCTCACCGCGGGGGATTTCCTGCTTCACAAGGTTTTCGATATCCGCGAGGTTTTTCTCATCCCTCGGGATGCAGATCATGATTGCCGTTCCGGTGTTACCCGCGCGGCCTGTCCGACCAATACGGTGAACGTAGTCCTCAGCATGTGAGGGAACGTCATAGTTGAACACATGGCTAACGTTCGGCACATCCAACCCGCGTGCGGCAACATCAGACGCAACCAAGAAACGCAGGCTACCATCGCGGAACGCCGCAAGTGTTTCCATACGCTTGCTTTGCTCCAGATCACCGTGGATAGGGGCTGCATCAAGGCCGTATTTCTTCATGGACTTCGCTACGATATCTACGTCCATCTTGCGGTTACAAAAGATGATACCGTTACGGCACGCATCTGCTTCACGTTCAATCAGCTGACGCAAAAGTTTGCGCTTTTCACTGTCCTGACGGTCACGGCGCGAGCCTTTGAACATATAGACGGACTGGGTGATATTGTCGTTCGTGGTTGCGGCGCGGGCAACTTCAACTTTGGCGGGGTTCGACAGGAAAGTGTTTGTGATCCGCTCAATCTCGGGTGCCATTGTCGCGCTGAAGAATAAAGTCTGACGGGTGAACGGTGTCAGACTAAAAATACGCTCGATGTCAGGGATAAAGCCCATGTCGAGCATTCGGTCTGCTTCGTCGATGACCATAATTTTCACGTCTGATAAGATCAACTTGCCGCGCTCAAAATGATCCAGCAAACGACCTGGCGTGGCGATGAGAACATCGACACCTTTGTCGATCAGGATGTCCTGTTCTTTGAATGAGACACCGCCGATAAGAAGCGCTTTGGTCAGCTTGGTGTGCTTTGCGTAGGCGTCGAAATTTTCTGCCACTTGGGCCGCCAACTCGCGGGTCGGGGCCAAGACAAGGCTGCGGGGCATCCGTGCGCGGGCGCGGCCACGTTTGAGCAGCGAAATCATCGGCAGGGTAAAACTGGCTGTTTTACCGGTACCTGTTTGGGCGATGCCTAGAACGTCGCGGCCTTCGAGCGCAGGAGGGATCGCGCCGGCTTGAATGGGGGTGGGGGACGTATAGCCGGTCTTTTCGACGGCTTTGAGGACCTTTTGATCAAGGTTCAGATCAGCAAAAGTTGTCATGTAAATCCGCGTTTAGTGCGGACACGATCTTGGCCCGCCGATTGGTCTGCGCGTGGCCCGGTTTGGCCATGGGATCAACAGCCCCTAAGATGCGCTGGCCAAGGTCTAGGGGATAAGTCCATGTGGGTCAAACGCCTAAACCAAGATGACTGATGGCTGGGGTTAATCCACCGTGAATGGGTGATAAATGCACCATTTGCCCGAAGAATGTAGAGTAAAGTTGCTTACAGCGCTCCACTTAGACCAACAGACGGCAGGGCAAGAATCGCACTGCCGTCTTGAATAAAGATTGGCGCGCTAAACCATCATTTCCTTAGTACCGGTCAGGCTGACATCTGGGTAGTCGCGGCCAACGCGGTCAATATCCCACTGGAGGCGGGTCAAAAACACGGTGTCCCCGTCATTATCCGTTGCGATATGCTGTTTGTTGGCGGCAACGAATGCATCAACTGCAGGCTTTTGGCCCTGAACCCACCGCGCTGAGGTAAATTGCGATGCCTCAAAACGTACGGGCAGGCCGTATTCCATCTCGATGCGGCTGGCCAAAACTTCGAACTGCAACGCGCCAACCACGCCGACAATAAAGCCAGAGCCAAATGTGGGTTTGAACACTTTTGCAGCACCTTCTTCGGCGAATTGCATCAACGCCTTTTCAAGGTGCTTGGCTTTCATCGGATCACCGGCGCGGCAGGTTTGCAGCAACTCCGGTGCAAAAGATGGGATGCCCGCAACGCGCAATGCCTCGCCTTCGGTCAACGTGTCACCAATTCGCAGCTGGCCGTGGTTTGGAATGCCGATGATGTCGCCGGCCCATGCCTCTTCGGCCAATTCACGATCGGACGCGAGGAACAGCACGGGGTTTGAAATTGCCATCGGTTTTTTGGAGCGCACATGGGTCAGTTTCATGCCACGCTTAAAGTGCCCCGACGCGAGCCGAACGAAAGCCACGCGGTCACGATGCTTTGGATCCATGTTGGCCTGCACTTTAAACACAAATCCCGCCACTTTCTTTTCATCTGGTGAAATAGCGCGTGGGTCGGCCCTTTGGGGCTGTGGCTCTGGGCCGTATGTGGCGATGCCATCCATCAGTTCCTGTACGCCAAATGAGTTGATCGCAGAGCCAAACCAAATGGGTGTCATCGTCCCTTCAAGAAGTGCTTGTGCATTCAGTGGCGGCATCAATTCGCTCGCCATCTCGATCTCTTCCAAGAACGTTTCCAGCAGGTCAGCGGGGACCAGCTCGGCCAGCTTTGGATCGTCGAGGCCTTTGATCTTTACGGCTGAGGCGACTGTGTTTCGGTCTGCGCGGTCCATCAACTGTAGCTCGTCGCGCAAAATGTCATAACATCCGATGAAGTCCCGCCCGCGCCCAATGGGCCACGAGGCGGGGGTAACATCAATCGCGAGGTTTTCTTGAATTTCGTCAATAATCTCAAAAGTATCGCGGCTTTCGCGGTCCATCTTGTTGCAGAACGTCAAGATGGGCAGATCACGAAGGCGGCATACTTCAAAAAGCTTTTGGGTTTGGCTTTCAACGCCTTTTGCCCCATCGATCACCATCACGGCCGCGTCGACAGCAGTTAGGGTGCGGTAGGTGTCCTCGGAAAAGTCCGAGTGACCGGGCGTGTCTACAAGGTTGAACCGGTAGCTGTTCTCGCCTGTGGCAAAATCGAACGACATGGCTGATGCGGAAACCGAAATGCCGCGGTCTTTTTCCATCTGCATAAAGTCTGAGCGGGTGCGGCGCGCTTCACCTTTTGCCCGTACTTGTCCCGCCATTTGGATCGCACCACCATAAAGCAGAAACTTCTCGGTAAGTGTGGTCTTACCAGCATCGGGGTGGCTGATGATCGCGAAGGTGCGGCGGCGCGCAATTTCGGGCGCAAGGACAAGCGGTGTATCTAACATAGGCCCGCTATAGCGCCCCTAGGGGGCTTGGGAAAGTGGGATATTGCGAGGTGCGTTTGGGCGCTAGCCGCCTGAAGCGTGGCGCAGTAACTCAACGGTATTTCCTGTGAGCATCCCTTCGGCAATTTCAAAGCTAAGATCTGTTGCAGGCCCGTCGGTTATATGCTGGTGCATCAGTGTTTCGGCCAATGGTTTCGGGATCATACCGTGGGCGCTGGCATCCATTTGCATGGATTCCGCCGCGATGCCTTCTGCGTAGATAATGTGAAGTTGATCAAAGAGCAGTTGATAATAATCGGCAAAGCCCCTGCCTCTTGAACAACGGATGTGCCGTTGATGAGGTGGCGTGCTTGGACCATCACTTCGGCGCGCCCTGTGCCAATTTGGTCATGGCGTTGATAAATGAATAGGCGGTGATGGGGGCTGATGCGCAAATCGGCTGAGTTATTCAGCACACCTTTTTTGATCAACACCGGCGCCATTGTGCTGTTGGCGCGTTCCGTTCGCTGGCCGATCCAGCGGATTTCTTGCGCCCCGCCATCCCGCGTCAAAACACGGTCGCCCACCGCCAGCTTTTCAACCGCACGCTGTTTGCCTGAGGCCATTGTGATACGTGTGCCGCTGAAAAAAGCAGCTGCCATCATTCGGTTGAGGCGTTGATATAGATCTGTGCTGGTGGTGCCCACTAACGTGTAGGGGGTTTTACGTTCAATTAAGCCCAGTGGTAGCAGCAGGATTTGTTCAAGCCCGCCGTCGATAACTTCGACCAGAACAAGCAACTCAAGGGTGTGACCATCAGGTGCCATCAGCGTCATGGCACTGTCGATGGCAAGTATTGAGCCTGCGCGTCCCAGCTTTGACGTTGCATGGATACTTAAAGTGCTTTGTCCGACCGCGTGTGTGTTGTGCACCGTAAGTGTATGCAGTGCTGCATCGCTGACCAGTTCATAGACATCTTCCAACAGCATATCTTCGGCCAAGCCCATTGCCTCCCCGTGGTTAACGCCGGAAGTGACGCGCAACGCCGCTGCTTTCAGGACCGAAAATGATTGAACGCGGGAAGGCATTTGGGTGGGCTCTCTACTCATTAGAACGTTGGGCGCGGGCTGATAGTCCACCGACACGCCGCATCACTAGCTACAGCACCTTACTTAAGATTTTGTCAGCTTTAGGACAATGCAAAGGCATATTTTTTGACGTGCAGTTATAAATTGAACGCGCGCGGGGAAATAAATAATGTTCAATTCGGTGCAAAACCCACTGGTGTGCCGCGCCCGCAGATGAGAAGTTGCCAGCCATTGCAACACAAATCTAAAGGCAGAGATGACATGGATTTAGGACTATGCGGAAAGCGCGCGCTTGTATGTGCCTCCTCCAAAGGGCTGGGGCTTGGATGCGCCGAGAGTTTGGCTGAGGCTGGTGTTGATTTGGTAATGAACGCACGGGGTGAAGAGGCTTTGGAAGCCGCTGCCGCCGATATTCGTGCGCGTTTTGGTGTGAGTGTGACAACAGTCGTGGCCGATGTGACCACGCAAAATGGTCAGGCTGATGTTTTGGCCGCCTCTGATGGTGTCGATATTTTGGTCACCAACGCCGGCGGTCCCCCTCCGGGTATGTGGACCGATTGGGAGCGTGATGATTTCATTGCAGCACTCGATGCAAATATGCTGGCGCCGATTGCGTTGATGAAGGCACTGCTGCCCTCCATGATGGAAAAAGGCTGGGGCCGCGTGGTCAATATTACGTCCGTTTCCGTTAAGGCGCCGATCGCCGTCTTGGGGCTGTCGAACTCTGCACGCGCGGGTTTGACGGGGTATGTGGCCGGCACGGCACGTCAGGTGGCGGGCCACGGTGTGACCATCAACAACCTTATGCCCGGTATCCACGCCACAGATCGTGCGATCGCCCTTGATACGGGCGTGATGAACGCGCAGGGCATATCCATGGATGAAGCCAAAGCGCAACGCGCGGCGACTATTCCAGCTGGCCGCTACGGCACACGTCAAGAGTTTGGTGCCGCCTGTGCGTTCATGTGTTCGCAGCATGCGGGCTTTATGGTGGGGCAAAACGTCTTACTTGATGGTGGCGCGGTGAACGCGACGCTCTGATGACCTGATTCAGTTTGAACTTTCAGAAGGGCGGGGTGTCAAGCATGGCATCCCGCCTTTTGCGTTTAATACACAGGCTTTCATTCAACTGCGTGCGACATGTTGAAAGGCCGCAATGTCTTGGCAAGGTGCGACGCGGTTGCTATGTGCGGAACCGAGCCTGATTGTTTTACTCGGAAATAGGATATATCGCATTCATGCCCACATCCGCAGCCACCGATGCGCCGCGTCTTGAAGTGACAAACCTGAACCGCAGCTTTGGCGGTCGTAAGGTTGTGGACGACGTATCCCTTAGCGTCGCGGCGGGGCAGGTGACGTGCCTTTTGGGGCCGTCCGGTTGTGGGAAATCTACGACTCTGCGCATGATTGCAGGCGTTGAGATGCAAGATAGCGGCAAAATCATGGTCGATGGTGAGCTGGTGTGCGACACCGTCACACGTGTTCCGGCCGAGGCCCGCTCAATCGGGCTGATGTTTCAGGACTTTGCTTTATTTCCGCACCTTACTGTTGCTGGCAATATCGCCTTTGGCCTGCGGGGATCGCGCGCGCAAAAGGCCGAGCGCGTTAATCATCTGCTAAAACGCATTGGCTTGCCCCACTATGCGGATGCCTATCCGCACCAACTGTCCGGTGGCGAGCAACAGCGCATCGCTTTGGCCCGTGCGTTGGCACCACAGCCGAAAATTATGCTGATGGATGAGCCGTTCTCCGGCCTTGATAACCGCCTGCGTGATGACATCCGAGACGAAACTCTTGAAGTGCTTAAAGAAGAAGGCACTGCGGTGTTGTTGGTCACACACGAACCTGATGAAGCGATGCGCATGGCCGATGAAATAGCCCTCATGCGCGATGGCGTTATCGTGCAGCGCGGTGCGCCTTATAACGTGCACATGCGTCCCGTAGACAAAGACGCAGCGGCTTTTTTCAGTGATCTTAACATCGTGCAAGGGCGCGTTCATGGCGGATTGGTCGAGACGGCGTTTGGCCAGTTTCTCGCCCCTGCAGTGCCTGAGGGTGGTGAGGTCGAGATTGTTATCCGCCCACAGCACATTAAAATTGATTTCGACCGGCAAGGTGCTGGGCCGAACCCGACGCCCCAAACCGGCGTCCCTGCGCGCGGCGTGGTTGAGCGGGCACGTTTCATGGGCAAGGATTCACTCGTTGAATTCCGGATGGATTTTGATGGCTCAATCCTAAAGGCGTCCGTGCCTTCGGTGTTTTTGCCCAAAAAAGGTGTGCCTTTGTGGCTGATGCTGCGCCGCGATCGGTGCTTTGTATTTCCCAAGTAACGATGTGTCGCGCCTCTAGAGCGTAATTTTGGTTTCTGCGTAATCCGCAAGGGTTTTGCCTTGCTCCTCCACGAAAAGTCCCGGAAGAATTGAACATTTTGCAATCAGATCAGCGCGCAACTCGTTAAATTCATGCGAAGTTTCATTCCACACGACACAGGTCCAAACGCGCCCCCAATAATCAAGCTGTAGGGGGCGGACCACAATGTCTGTGCCGTCGTAATGTAGCTTCAGCTTTTGACGGGCACGAATGGCTTGGCGTAGCTGCGGCAAATGCTGAAATCCACGGGCAGCATCTGCGAACGGATAAATGGCAAAGCCCCAAGAGGCCGGCGCGCTGGTACGTTCTTCGGGCAACACAGCATCTATCTTTGCAGACAACGTCCGTGCAGCTTGGGACAGATCATCGTCCGCAGCTTCGCCCATAACCTGAAGGCCCACGTGAAGCGCCTTAAGCTCGGTCAAAGACAGGTTCAGCGGGGGAAGTGTAATGGCCGCCGTTACCCAAAACCCCACACCGCGCTCCCCCTGAACGGGCACGCCGCTGGCAGCAAGCGTTTCCATATCGCGGTAGATAGTGCGCTCCGAGACATCCATCGCGCGGGCCAAATCAGCGGCACGGTGTAATTTCCCATCACGCAAATGGGTAATCAATCGATAGAGGCGGTCCTTGCGCATGATTCGTACTTTCTTCCTCAGGGCGTAGTAATTTTAGGAATGAAATCTGCTTTCCTGACATTTACCTGACAGTTGACAGGTTTTTGTCATGAGAAACACCAAAAAGGTAATTTAATGGCCAGTTTATCGCTGGCGAGGGCGTGTAAATGCGCGTATTTCTTGAGGCCGAACATAGATAGATGCGCAACCAAGCGCGAAGGAGTTTAGACATGTTGAACAACATTGGCCCCATGGGTTTCTTGCTGATTGCAGTCGTCGTGTTGGTTCTGTTTGGCCGCGGCAAAGTCTCGTCTTTGATGGGCGAAGTAGGCAAAGGCATCACCGCGTTCAAAAAAGGCGTCAAAGACGGCACCGAAGAGCTTGAGCAAGAGCAGGCTGACGCAGCAAAAGACGTCACACCTGAGACTGAAAAAGACAAAGCCTAATCCGCGCCTGCGGGTAATGCTTGCAAAGGAATTGTAGATGTTTGGACTTGGCTGGGGCGAAATGATCGTCGTGGGTGTGGTGGCGTTGATTGTGGTGGGCCCCAAGGACCTGCCGCAGATGTTCCGCACATTGGGGCGTTTTTCCGGCAAGGCCAAAGGCATGGCGCGCGAGTTCACATCGGCGATGAACCAAGCAGCAAACTCAACAGGTGTAGGGGATGTGGCCCGCGATTTTCAGAACATTACAAGCAAAAAGGCGCTTGGTCTGGACAAGCTTGATCAAGCCTCTCGCGCGTTTGAGGCATGGGATCCATTGAAAGACGGGGATGAGGGTGAGCCGTCACTCTCGCCCGAACGTAGTGATGCGGCTGCTAAAATTCAGGCCGCCACTAAAATTAAAGAAGCCGAAAAACGTGCTGAGGCGGCACGGGCTGCGCTGGCTGAGGCCGAGGCAGAAGTGGCCGCAGCAAAACCTGCGACCAGTGCGACGCCAAGCGCGCAAAGCAAATCCGAAGGTGACGCATGAGCGATACATCCCAAGCCCCCGAAGCCGAGATTGACGATAGTGCCGCACCTTTAATTGAACACCTGACAGAGCTGCGTACACGGCTCATTCGCAGTGTGGTGGCTTTTTTGGTGGCGATGGTGGCATGCTTTACGATCGCCGAGCCGATCTTGGAGTTTCTCGCCGAACCGATCGCGGACATTCTGCGTTCACGCGATGAAGACCCGCGGTTGATCTTCACGGCACCGCAAGAAAAGTTCTTTGTATTGATCCGGATTTCGGTCATCGCGGGCTTTGCCTTCAGCTTCCCCGTAATCGCATTCCAACTTTGGCGCTTTGTTGCGCCCGGTTTGTACAAAACCGAGAAAAACGCGTTTTTGCCATTCATCATCGCAAGCCCTGCGCTTTTCATGTTTGGGGCTTCGTTTGCGCACTACGTCGTGACGCCGCTGGCGATGAATTTCTTTATCGGCTTTTCTGATGTCATCCCGTCCATCGCAGGATTGGTCACTGGTGAGGCGCCACAGGCTAACAATGAGTTAAGCACCGTCTTTCTAGGCTCTGTGCGTGAAAGCTTGGATGTATCTCTGAAATTTATTTTCGCCTTCGGTCTGTGTTTCCAGTTGCCAGTTTTGTTAACCTTAATGGGCAAGGCAGGCTTGGTCAGCGCCGCTGGTCTGCGGGCTGTGCGCAAATACGCGGTTGTGGGCATTCTGGTTTTGGCGGCTTTGGTCACGCCCCCCGATGTTGTTACGCAAGTTATCCTGTTCGTGGTGGTCTATGGTCTTTACGAGATTTCTATCTGGTTGGTTCAGGGCGTAGAAAAGCGCCGTATTCAAAAGATGAAAGACGAAGGTCTCTGGGACGAAGAACTACACGGTGACGCCGGGACGGACGAAGAAGAGAACCGGTGATGACGGCGACTTTACCAACTGATGCGCTTGAACGGATTGCGCAGGCGCTTGAGCGTATGTCACCCCCGCCTGTTGCAAAACCTGATTTAGATGCCGCAGGTGCATTTGTCTGGTCGGCCGAGCCTGATTGTTTGGTCCCCGTCGCAGATGTCTCGCGGGTGCCGTTAGAACTCCTTCTTGGGGTGGATCGGGCGCGAGATACTTTGTTGGCCAATACAAAGCAGTTCGCGGACGGCATGCCAGCAAACAACGCGTTGCTATGGGGCGCGCGTGGCATGGGAAAATCTAGCCTTGTCAAAGCTGTACACGGCGCTGTTCATGCTGAAAATACTTCGTGTAAGTTGGTCGAAATTCAACGCGAAGACCTGCCGACAATCGGGCGTTTGCTTGAGCTGCTGCGCGATGCCCCTGAGTGTAGATTTATTCTGTTTTGCGATGATCTCAGCTTTGGCCACGATGATGCGCATTACAAATCGCTCAAGGCGGTGTTGGACGGCGGGGTGCAAGGCCGCCCCGGTAATGTGGTGCTGTATGCGACGTCAAACCGTCGCCATCTGATGCCGCGTGACATGATCGAGAACGAGCGTGGCGGTGCGATTAATCCAGCCGAAGCCGTGGAAGAAAAAGTCAGTCTGTCGGACCGTTTTGGACTGTGGTTGGGCTTTCATGCTTGCGACCAAGATCAGTTCCTCGCGATGATCCGCGGATATTGTGATGCTTTTGGTGTCGATATGGGTGATGCAGAGTTACGCGCCGAAGCTATTGAATGGCAAGCAACGCGCGGCAGTAGATCTGGACGCGTTGCCTGGCAGTATTTCACCGACCTTGCAGGACGCAAAGGCGTCTCGCTTGCAGGCTAAAGCTGGTTAACAGCGCACCTGATTAAGCTGGCTTACTTCGGCAAATACGGCGCGGGATTAACGCTGTCGAAGCCTTTGCGGACTTCAAAGTGCAAAAAGCTTGGGCTTGTGGCACGCACTTTTGCGATGGTCTCGCCGCGCTTTACCTTGTCACCTTTTTTGACCCGCAGACCGTCCAAATTTGCATAAACAGTGATTAGGCCATCGCTGTGGCGCATGATGATAATCGGGATTTGGTCCGTGTCTTTGCTGATCAAGATCACCTGACCTGCGTCGGCTGCCTTAACATTTGTGCCCGCTGGCGCACCGATGTCGATGCCTTCGTTTACGTTCTTTTTGTACTCGCGAATGATTGAGCCGCGCACAGGATGCAAAAAGCGCGCCGTGGCGGCAGCCGGTGTTGTGCTGATGCCCAAATCTGGCGCTTGGGGTGTTGCGTCTTGTGCGTTGGCAGCGCCGGGCAAATCACTTGGCAGTGGCGTCGCTGCTGATGGTGGTGTCGGGGCATTTGAACCCGCACCTGGTTTGGTGGCGCTTGCGGCCACTGGGGCAGGGGGTGCAACGGGGATCAACAAAAACTGCCCCTCGCGCACGGCCAAGTCTGATCCAAGGCTGTTCCAATCTGCAAGTGAGCGGACGTTGACGCCGTAAAGGCGGGCGACAGAAAATGCAGTTTCGCCACGCTCAACACGGTGGCGGATAGGCTCCACGCCTGTTTGAGGCAAGGCAGATGCCGTTGGTGCAGCGCCCGCTTGGGCCTCTGCTTTATCGATCGCGCTGCCTGCAAGTGTTGTTACGTCAACCGATGATGGTGCTCGGATTGGCCCGGTGGCGGATGCACCTGTGGCGGGGGAAGGCTCTGCCACGCGATTGGACAGGGCCACAACCTCACCATTGCGCAAAGGGTCGCTAGGGCGAATGCCGTTAAAGCGCGCCAGCTCATTAGCATTAACGCCAATGCGGTCGGCGACGGCCTGAAGTGTGTCGCCGTCACGTGCGACAGCAACTTGATAGTTGGGATAACTGATGATGCCACGGTTATCAGGTTCGGGACGGGATGCTGAGGCACCAAGCGCGGCGGATGATGTATCAGCGCCGTTGCCAGTAAGGCCGCGCAAATCAAAATCCCACTGTTTGATCTGCTCGCAGCCTGCAACAAGGGCAAGGGCCGAACATAAGACAACTGCTTTTGCCGGCATTGAAAATTTGATGGCGTACATGGCCTGTTCCTCAATATGCTGTGCCATGGTCGTTCGCCATAGCGTAACTGCTCAATTTACGGGCCTTTTGGCCTCTGTTTTGGTGTGCCGCGCCACTTTAGTCGCGGCTGACCCCTTCAAGTAGAGGTACGAACCGCACGTCGCGCAGTTCGGTATAGTCAAATCCATCTTCGCCGCGAACAACCTTTACGAGGGTCTGAACCGTCTCCGCCTGTCCGCAGGGTACAACCATGATACCTCCGATTTTCAATTGCGCCAAGAGGGGGCCTGGGGGGTCTTCAGCGGCGGCGGTGACAATGATGCGATCAAAGGGCGCTTGGTCAGGCAAACCACGGCTGCCGTCCGCGGTGACGGCCGTAATGTTGCGCAGGTCTAACGCCCCAAAAGTGGCGCGCGCATAATCGACAAGGCGCTTGTGACGATCAACGGTGAACACCCGCCGTGCCAGATGAGATAGTATTGCGCCTTGGTAGCCAGAGCCCGTACCAATTTCGAGAACGTGATGGCGCGGACCTACGTCAAGTGCTTGGGTCATCAGGCCAACAACAGAGGGCTGGCTGATGGTTTGGCCACACGCAATCGGTAGGGGCATGTCTTCGTATGCGCGGTCTTTAAAAACACCGTCTTGGACAAATTGTGCGCGGTCCACCGCCTCCATGGCATTGAGCACGCGAGCGTCTGTTAACCCGCGAGAGCGGAGCGCAAAGAGAAACTGCATCTTCTGCTCGGGGGTGTAACTTGGCGCGTTCATGGGCGGTCGAATGCCTGTGATAGGCGGTCGAGCTCATCTGTCGCTGTCAAATCAGCGCGCATCGGGGTGACGCTGATGTAGCCTGCAAGGTTTACCGCCGCGTCGGTCCCTGCGGCTGACGGGGCACGCTGATCGCCACCTTTCACCCACATGAACTGACGGCCTGTGGGAGAGTTTTGGAGGGACACGCTAAAGCTTGTGCCTTGCCGGCGACCTTGGCGCACGACTTGGGTGCCTTTGACATCTGCTGCGGCAACGGGTGGAAAGTTCACATTATAAAATGTGCGGTACCCGTGTGCCTCTGTTGTCTCAAAGCCTGTTTTCAAAAGCTGCTTAACAACCTCCGCGCCAAACGCGGCTGCCCCTTCGAATGGATCGTCCAAGTCTTTCATGGCAGGCCCGTAGTATTGCGACAGCGCAATTGCAGGCAGCCCTTGAAGTGCTGCTTCCATCGCAGCACCGATGGTGCCTGAATAAAGCGTGTTCTCGGCTGAGTTATTCCCACGGTTCACGCCGGATAAAACCAGATCGGGCGGGCAGTCTTTCATGACGTGGTGCAGTCCTGCTAAAACACAATCTGCTGGCGCGCCTTCGGCCGCAAAGCGCTGTGGCGCTAATTCGGAAATCATTGTGGGGTGGGTATAGTTGATGCAGTGGCCCACGCCTGATTGTTCGAACGCAGGCGCTACGGCCCAGACATCACCATCAGGGCCCGCGACGTCGCGCGCAATGGCCTCCATAACCTTGAGGCCGGGGGCAGCGATGCCGTCATCATTTGTGATTAAAATACGCATACACCCGTGTTAGGCGAGCAAAGGGCGTGGGGCAAGCAGAGCGGTGCTGCGGGCCTAAAAAATATCTGCCAAGATGCGTTTTGCTTCATCTGCTGGATCTGTTAGCAGGTTCCTGTCCTCACCGGGGTGAAAACGCGCACGTGTGCTGGTGGGCATAGGGGCAGGTGTTGTGATGTGAATGTGTGGGCCAATATTGGCGCTTTCCGCCTGCCAGCTTTTGGCAAGCGCAATCTGTGCGGCTTTCGTTGCACCATAGGCGCCGTAGAATTTCTGACCGACAGCAGCATCATCAAAAAACACAGCATGCGCGGTTGGACGCAACAGGGGCGCAATCATCGGGATCAACTGTGCTGTGGCATTCACGTTGATATCAACGGATTTTGACCAGTCTTTTGGTCCCATCGCATTTGCCGGGGCCAAGGGGGCTGCGTGAATTGCTGTATGCGCCCAAAAATCAATTTGCCCCCACCGATCGTGGATAGAACGGCACAGCTGCTGCATCGCCGCTTCTGTCTGAATGCTCATTGGAGCCAAAGTTGCCTGACCACCCTGTGCTTGGATTAGATCATCAAGCTCTTCGAGGGCCCCGACGGTTTTGCCAACGGCAATGATGTGATGGGTCGGCGCGAGGGCGAGTGCAAGCGCATGGCCAAGGCCGCGGCTGGCACCGGTGATAAGGGCGATTTTTGTGTCATTCGTCATATGCGTGGTGTGCTGCGTGAGGGCTGGAACGTCAAGATGGCAAATAGGCCGCGCGCCACATGGCATCAAGACGATCAATCTCGTCTACGTCAAATTGCGCTGAGCTTTCCCAATAACGCCCTGAGGTCACGAAATAGCCGAGCGATTTTTCTGCGCCAAGCACATCCGCCATCGCCACATTAGAAGGTGGGGGGGGCGTGGTTTGCAGGTGTCTGATGTCTGCAAGTTTGGCGCGTGGAAAGAGTTGCCGGCTTGGCGCGGCCGACAAGTTTACGACGTTGCAGCCTTGGGCGTTTGCGTGAAGTGCCAAGCGGGCGGATTTAGCTTCAAGCGAACGAAGGCTTATGTCCTCGCGCAGCGGGTCTGCGGTCCCTTTGCCGTAAAAGTGTGTGTTGCCTTGGGCGGCGTACATCATGTCACATCCAAAGAATGCCATCACAGATGGGCGCAACGCACCCAATGCCCAGTATCCAGCGGTGAAAGCCATTGTCCCACCGGCGTAAACAAAGCCGCCGTAGTTGTTTTGCACCGCGACATAGTCATCGGCAGTAATGATCTTTTGGGGTGGGGACACCGTTGCAGGACGTTTGTCCACGGGAAAGTCTTCGGGATGAATAAGATGCGACCAATCAGGATGCACCCGCCACGCGTTGTTTATCACCACTATGTGGTCGAAACTACTGCGGTCCCAATTGGCGGCTTGTGGCGCATCCGGACCACTTCCAAGTATCAGGATGCGCGGGCCCATGGCCTATTCAGCGGCCTTCATTTCAAAGCCTTTTTCGATCATGTCGGTCGGCTTAACGGGGTATTCACCGCTGAAACACGCGTCACAATACTGCGGATGCTGCGGATCGCGGCCCTCTGCCTCGCCCACGGCACGGTAAAGACCATCGAGTGAGATGAATTTCAGGCTGTCCACTTCAAGATGCTGGCGCATCTCGTCCTCAGACATGGTTGCCGCGAGTAGTTTCTCACGCTGAGGCGTATCAACGCCGTAAAAACAAGGCCAAGCTGTGGGGGGCGACGCGATGCGGAAGTGCACTTCTTTTGCGCCAGCGTCCAAAATCATCTCTTTGATTTTGCGGCTGGTGGTACCGCGCACAACGCTGTCGTCGACCAAGATCACGCGCTTTCCTTTGATCAGCGCGCGGTTGACGTTGAGCTTAAGGCGCACACCCATGTTGCGGATTTGCTCCGTAGGCTCAATAAATGTGCGGCCCATGTATTGGTTGCGGATGATACCCATTGCATAGGGAATGCCGCTTTCAAGGCTGAACCCAATCGCCGCAGGGGTGCCACTGTCAGGCACAGGGCAAACAAGATCTGCCTCAACCGGGTTCTCTTTTGCTAACTCGCGGCCAATTGCTTCGCGGGTTTCATACACGCTACGCCCACCAAGAATACTGTCTGGGCGGCTGAAATAGACGTGCTCAAAAATACAGAAACGGGGGCGTTGTGGGCGGAAGGGGTAAGAGCTTTCTACGCCATTATCGGTAATCACAACCATCTCGCCGGGTTTGATCTCGCGGACGAACTCTGCACCGATGATATCAAGGCCACAGGTCTCTGATGACAGCGCATAGCCATCCCCAAGTTTGCCAAGTACCAGCGGGCGAACACCAAGTGGGTCACGCACACCGATCAGTTTTGTGCGAGTCATTGCAACAACTGAAAACGCACCTTCGACGCGGCGCAGCGCATCTTCCATCCGTTCGGGGATCGTGCGCTGAAGCGAACGCGCCATCAGGTGCAGGATACATTCACTGTCGGACGAGCTTTGGAAAATGCTGCCGCGTTCGGTCAACTCACGGCGCAGCGCATCGGCGTTGGTGATGTTGCCGTTATGGGCAATGGCCGCACCGCCCATGGAAAACTCGCCAAAAAAGGGCTGCACGTCACGGATTGATGTTTGGCCTTTGGAACCAGCGGTTGAATAGCGCACATGTCCGATCGCAACAGGTCCGGGCAGGGTTTCCATCACAGAGTGAGACGTGAAATTGTCGCGGACATAGCCAAAACGGCGCGCGTTGTTGAAACCGTGTTCGGGGTGGTGCGCAACGATGCCGCCTGCTTCTTGGCCGCGGTGTTGTAGTGCGTGCAGCCCGAGGGCCACAAAGTTTGCGGCATCTTGTTGGCCGTGTACGCCAAAAATGCCGCATTCTTCTTTTAGCTTATCATCATCAAACGGGTCGGCCCGAAAGACTGGCTCTTGGGCCAAAGATGTTGGGGTGCTCTCAGGGCGGGAGGTGTGAGGTGTCTCAGTCACAACGGGTGCATCTCCGAATCCGCGTCAGGTGTGGCCGTTGTAGCCACTCGCTTTGTCGGTGTCACGGAAGTTTCCTAAAAAGCTGCGCGATTTCAGGTGCAAAAACGAACTGTCGGGTAACCATGCCCTGCGCTCGATTACAAGTAGCTGCCCAAAAGGCTGTCGAGTTCCCCCATGCGCACTAGTTTAGGCAGCGCGCCCGTCAGCCCCAAGTCATGGGCGGCGCGGGGACTGTGGTAGTTTTGATCCGCTGACATCAAATAAATCGGCAGGTTGCGGGGCGGGTCCTCTTGCATATCGCGAATGCGCGCAGACGCCTCGATGCCCGAAAATTAGGCATATGAATATCCATCAGAATAAGCGCAAATTTGTGGCTTTCATTGGCCAGAAGATCAAGACAGATGTCCCCATCCTCAGCCAACTCATAGCTATAGCCCAAGGCATCCATGAACTCTGCCATCATGAATTGCGTCGCGGGATCGTCTTCTACAATCAATACTTTTTTAGTCACGGTATTCGCCGTCGGTTCGCGTGTTACGGAAGGTTTATCAAGCAATTTCTGCATCGACTTGTCGCCAATCATATAGTGTCAGAGTAAATATGCTGCCCTTGGGGCTGTTCGGGCGGACGGAAAGGGTGCCCGATAATAGGGCGGCGACTTCCTTGCTGATCGACAGGCCAAGGCCGCTGCCCTCTGCGCGCCGTGCGACGCCGTTGTCGATTTGGTGAAAACGCTTGAATAGCTCGGCCTCATGACTTTTCGAAATGCCTGGCCCCGTGTCACAGATGTCAAAGATCAAACCATCGGTGTCTTTGTCGATGTGAAAATGCATGCTGACTTGGCCGCTTTCGGTGAATTTGAAAGCATTGTCCAACAGGTTCGTCAAAATTTGTGAAACCCGCTCCAGATCAATGCACATGCTCTGAGGAATGGCAGGGTCTACGGTAAGTTCTGTTGATATGTTGTTGCCAGCGCGAGCTTGAAAGCCGCTAAGCTGCGAGCGCAACTCCTCAATGGCGATGCTTGTGCATACTTTGGTGGGGGTGATGGTAACGACCTCTGCATCAAGGCGCGACACATTAAGTACTTTGGTGAGTTATGCAAACAAGCGTTCTGCTGAGCGGTGGCCACTGACGGCCTGACGTTTATGGCGTTCGGGGACGTCTGCCCGTTCGATCAATTCAAACATTCCCATGATTGCGTTCAAAGGTGTGCGGATTTCGTGGCTCATCACCGCAAGGAAGCGTGATTTGGCATCATCGGCTTTCTTCGCGGCTGCCTCAGCAGATTTTCGGTAGAGTGGTTCGTCGCGCAACTGTGCGTTTTTATATTCCAACTCGTCTTGGTCACGGATGCTGGCTATGCGCGCATTGCGCAAACCGTTCGCACTTAGCAGCAAAAGCCCGCCCATAACTGTTAAAATACCCGCAAACATAGCCCCGATTTCGGGCGTATATGTTTATTGTGCTTGCAGGAAAGCTGCGCGGGGTTTCAGCGCGACGTTTAATTCGTTGCCAAGGTATTGCGCGCTGGCGTTGGCAATTTTCGTTGCCGGCTTTGAGGCAAAGTCTGGTGATGCAAAGATCGGCTCTCCGCTAAGGGTCAAAGACGTGCTGATATCTGCGGGCGTTAGCTGCTTTAACCATGTTTCCACCGAGAATACGGACACAATGCCGCCCATGAATTGACCTGCATTGAACACCGGCTCAAACACCAAAGGCCGATGCCATCATCGTCCAAAAGGGGGGCCGGGTCTGCCATTGTGGTTTGTCTGCTGTCACGGCCCGCGAACAATGCGCGGCGCCTGTCGGCGCTGATTGCAGAAATATCACGACCGTTGGCCACTATGTTTGTAGTGGGCGCAGTTGATCGTGCGATAAAGTTGTTGTCGAGCCAGCTCATGGCAAGATTGCCGGGCATGTTATCTAGGTGATTTTGGGCATCATCCAAGAAAGCATCGGTGTCTAGTTGCCCCGCAAAGGCAATCCGCGATGCCATACGTTTGGCTGCCTCTTTGCGGTTTGTTAGATCAGCTTTTAGTGTTTTGGCAAAGGCATCTGCGCGGGCTTGGGTTGCGCGGATCGTTTGGTCATTGCGTTCTGCATTCAGGTAGACCCAAGTCACAGCGGCGACAACGATGGTTAACCCCATCACGCCAACAAATGTTTTGCGTTGATTGTATTTTTGAACGTCCGCCATATTAAGCCCGCTCAGCTTTGCGCGAGTGCGACATCGCAGCGGAGTCAATAAGGGCTGCAAGATCAGGAAGTGAAGCCGGTTTGCGTAAAAGCCAGTCCATCCCCGGCATTTCGGCAATGTGGTTGCCATGTGCAAAAACGCGTTCGCCGGTGATTATGATGATCCGGCAGTCGGGTAGGGCTGTGCGGGCGTAATGTGACACACCGATTGAGGTACCGCGTTCCAGATGCAGGTCGAGCATAAGCAAATCATAGGGTTGCTCGTGCATTGCCGCCATCGCGCTTTCAGCGTTGTCGACTGCCGTTACGGCGTGGCCTTCGTCCTCGAGAAAGTCACACCAAACCTGACGCAATTCTTGCGCGTCTTCGAGAACCAAAACATCCATTACTGTCACCGACTAAATAAGCTGTCAGATACACATAACGCGATTTGTATGAACGAAACCTAAACGGTTTACAGAAAGTGAATATCTTGGGGGTTAAGTGGCAGCGCCGCATTCCCCGACAAGGTTTTCATATTGTGCTGTGACCCAACCCAATGCTTGCTCTGGATTGCGCTCTTCGACTTGCCCAGTAAGCTTGCCAAAAACGGCCGCCGAGCGGGAGTTGTCGATCATATCGAGATTTTGACTGGTCAGCACCACGTCGTAAACAAAGAACGCGACAGCCACCAAAACGATGCCGCGTAACACGCCAAACAAAAAGCCGATGCCCTGATCAAGCCCGCCCAAAACAGATCGCTGCACAAGGGATGAAAACAGTGGCGTGATGATCGACATGATCACAAGAGCAAGCGCAAACACGGCTGCAAAAGCGGCGATGATGGCCAACTCACAGCTTTCACCGATAAATCCGCCGATGACGGGCAGCTCTTTGACCAATGGCTCGGCTTGTGAGGCAAAAACAGACGCCAAGATAGCAGCCCCGATCCAACCTGCGATGGAAAGTGCCTCGCGGACAAAACCACGGGAGTATGCAAGCAACGCGGAAACCACGATCACAAGCGCTACAATTCCATCAATCAGAGTGAATCCGTCCATTTACACTTTTCCTTCTTGCTGGCGTTACCTGTCGCCAAAGATTTCAGTCACGAAACTCGCTAGATCTAGCATTTGCCGCAGCGCCATACCCTGTGTCGCAGGTGGTTTTGCAGTTTGCGCCGTAATAGCGCCGCTAAAACCAAGTTTTTGGGCTTCTTTCAACCTATTTTCGGTTTGAGAGGCCGGTCTGAGCGCACCGGACAGGCTGATTTCGCCAAATATGACACTGTCTGCGGGCAATGTTGCGTCCTCCCGTGCGCTCACCAAAGCGGCGGCCACGGCCAGATCTGCTGCGGGTTCGGTCACGCGCATCCCACCGGCCACATTGAGATACACATCAAGTCCGGTGAACGGCACACCTGCGCGCGCCTCTAAGACGGCCAAAATCATTGCAAGACGGCCCCCGTCCCATCCCACAACTGTTCGGCGGGGTTGGGCATGTGGAGAAGGAGCAACGAGCGCTTGGAATTCGCACAAAACGGGCCGTGAGCCTTCTATGCCCGCAAAAACAACGGAGCCCGGTGTTGGTTTGCCCCGTTCCGATAGAAAGAGGGCAGAGGGGTTTTTGACTTCTGCAAGGCCGCGGCCCGTCATTTCAAAAACACCGATCTCGTCTGCAGGGCCAAAGCGGTTCTTAACGGCGCGCAAAATCCGGAACGGGTGACCGCGCTCGCCCTCAAAATAAAGGACTGTATCTACCATGTGTTCAACAACGCGAGGCCCAGCAATTTGCCCACCTTTAGTGACGTGACCGACCATGATCACGGCGATGCCGTTGCGCTTGGCAAAACTTGTCAACTCATGGGCCGCTGCCCGCACCTGACTGACTGATCCAGGTGCTGCCTCAACGTGATCGGCCCACATTGTCTGGATTGAATCGATGATGCACAGATCAGGCTTTTCGTCTTCGAGGGTGGTCAGAATATCGCGTAGGTTTGTCTCAGCCGCCAATAAGACAGGGCTGCTGGTAAGTTTAAGACGCTGAGCGCGCATGCGGACTTGTCCCGCTGCTTCTTCGCCCGAGACATAGACAACCTTGAGGCCGTTGCGCGCAAACCTTGCCGCCGCTTGCAGCAAGAGTGTTGACTTACCGATGCCTGGATCGCCGCCCACAAGCAGGGCAGAGGCCTCGACCAATCCGCCCCCCAAAACGCGGTCAAGTTCTTCGACGCCCGACAAAGTCCGCGCGGGTGGTGTGTCTTGTGCTGCCAGATCGGTCAGGTTCAAGGCTTTGCCACGACGCATGCCAAGGGATTTAGAGGCAGGTCCCGTGGACAGAGCCTTTTCTTCTTCAATCGAATTCCACTCGCCACAGCTGTCACATTGCCCCGACCATTTGGACGTGACGGCGGCGCATGATGTGCAGCGAAAGCTAGCTGATTTGGCCATGTTACGTCCTTTGTGAGCCCTTGCGTTTCGTTAGTGCCGCAAGCTGCGCGCGGTTGCAATGGACAGGCACAAGGAGGCGAGGATTGTGGCCGTGAAAAGATATAATCCCCAAGCTGGCTCAACGCGCCCAAAGCCTGCACCTTTCGCCAAGACAATGTAGAGCGCGATCAAGAAGACATCTGCCATCGCAAATTTGCCTAACACGCCGATCAAGGGCAGGGCGGTTAGCGCCATGAAGCGCAACTGAACAAGCAACAGGCCTAGCGTTTTCGCGATTGGGGCGATGATCGCGAAGATAATAACAACCAAAGCGAGAAGCACATTGCTCTGCCAAAGGCTTGCAATACCCGACCAAAGTGAAATTTCGTTAAGACCGAACAGCGGCAACAGACCTGCCCGCATGAGCGGCGCAAACCAAGATATTGGGAACAGGATCAGCAAAAGGGTATTTGCGGCAATCAACACCTTCATCACACTCGAAACCTCCGCCGCCGTCGATTTAGTTTATCCCTGAAGAAGTCGTTCAAGGGCTATTGTTGACAGTAGCATATCCTGTGGGCGCGTCATAATTCGCTTTAAAGTAAGCGCAGGCTAACGAATTGCCGCAATGGGACCTTCACTAAGTCCGTTGATAAACTGATGCACGTAAGGATCGCCTGTCGTGTCCATTTCCGTAACAGTGCCGGTCCATTTGATCATCCCGTCGTGCAACATTGCAACGCGGTCGGCGATGGCGCGGACTGATGACATATCATGGGTGATGGTCATCGCGGTTGCGCCCATTTCCACAACAATTTCACGGATCAAATCGTTGATCACACCTGCCATAATTGGGTCGAGACCTGTGGTGGGCTCGTCGAAGAAAATAATCTCGGGGTCGGCGGCGATGGCGCGCGCAAGCCCCACGCGTTTTTGCATGCCGCCGGACAGCTCGGCCGGAAACCGGTCTGCAACATAAGGCTCTAGGCCAACGCGGCGCAGCTTTTCAATTGCCAGCGTACGGGCCTCCTCGGTTGAGACGCCCGATTGAATAAGGCGAAAAGCGATGTTCTGCCAAACTGGCATGCTGTCAAAAAGCGCGCCGCCCTGAAACAGCATTCCGAAACGCGACAGTAGCGCATCACGGTCGCCGTCTTTGATATCTTTGTCCGCTACCGTAATGGTGCCGATATCAGGTTTTACCAGCCCAAGAATACATTTCAGCGTTACAGACTTGCCTGTGCCTGAACCACCAATGATCACCATGCTTTCCCCTTTAGGGACGTGAAGATCAACTCCGTTGAGTACAGCATTGTTTCCAAAGGCTTTATGAACGTTTTTGAGGCGGATCATGCTGTGAAAAACGCCTCTGTTAGAATGTAGTTAGCAGCTAAGATAAGCACACTCGCCGCCACCACAGCCGCCTTCGTGGCAGCGCCTACACCTTGCGCGCCGCGCCCTGAAGTCATGCCAAAATAACAGCCCATTAATGCGACAATGAACCCAAAAACCGCGCCTTTCACGAGGCCACTCGCAATGTCCCAGAACTCCAGAAAATCAGCGGTGTTTTGCAAATACGCGGCTGCGTTAAACCCAAGCCTGCTTGTGCCAACAAGATAGCCGCCCATAATCCCGATGATGTCACCGATAAGCACCAACACAGGTACAGTCAGTGTGGCGGCCAGAACCCGTGGAACTGTGAGGTATTTCATTGGGTCGGTCGACAGGGTGACCAGTGCATCAATTTGTTCGGTTACTTTCATTGTACCGATTTCGGCGGCAATCGATGAGGCGACACGCGCCGCAACCATAAGACCGCCCAAGACGGGTCCCAACTCACGGACCATTCCGATGGCGACAATCGACGGCACCACGGCTTCTGCGTTAAACCGCGCGCCCCCTGCATAGATTTGTAGCGCAAGGGCTCCGCCTGTAAACAGTGCCGTTAGTCCCACAACAGGTAGGCTGAAATATCCAATTGTGATGCAGGCTGAGACAAATTCACGCCAGTAAAATGGGGGGCGTGCAATGTGACCGATTGTTTGTGCAGCAAACAGGGCGACCGCGCCAATCGCGCCAATCGCGTTTAGAACAGCGCGGCCTGTGCTGCCCAAAAGTGATGTAGCGGACCGGATCACGCGTAGCGTCTTTCGTAACGATGCCCGAGCGAGGTCAGGATTTCATAGCCGATGGTGCCAGCACTGTCTGCCAGATCATCTACCGTCTGGTGTGGACACAAAATATCAAGTGCATCTGGGGTGCCGGATAGATCAGTAATATCCACGGTGATCAAATCCATTGAGAAACGGCCAATCACAGGGCACATCGTGTCCCCTGCATATACTTTTGCATCGTTTCCAATAGCGCGGATCAACCCGTCCGCATAACCAGCGGAGACAGTGGCAACGCGTCGTGCTGATTTCGCGATATAGGCATTGCCGTACCCAACGGCCTCGCCTTCAAGCACATCGCGCACCTGAATAATTGGCAGTGATAAATGCACCGTCGGTGTGGCATCTGCGAAAGGCAGTCCGCCGTAAAGCCCGATACCAGGGCGCACCATGTCGAAGTGAAACTTTGGCCCAAGCAACGTGCCGCCAGTAGCGGCAAGCGAAAGGGGGGCTTGGACACCGGCGGTCATCTCTAAAAAGACGTCGCATTGAAAATCGTTCATCGGGTGATCAGGCTCGTCCGCACAGGCAAGATGGCTCATCAATAAGGCGGGGCCTTGACCAAGGGCAACGTCGCGCACAGCGGCCCATTCGCCGGGTTCCATGCCAAGCCGGTTCATTCCGCTATCAAGCTGAATGCCAAAGGGCGCGGATGGCAGCGCTTCAAAGTGGCGGGTGAGTTGTTCGACACTGTTCAATAAAGGCGTCAGGTGCAGATCATTGATGATGTCTGTGTCGCCGCGCATGTGGCCACCAAAGACCATGATGTCGAGGCCCGGTCCAAGCGCTTGGCGCACTTTCGCGCCTTCTTGTGCAGTGGCTACGAAAAACGTCTTCGCACCCGCATTGGCGAGGGATTTTGCAACGCGGTCTGAGCCAAGCCCGTAGCCATCAGCTTTGATCACGGCTGCCGTTTGCACCCCTGACTGGGACATTGCATCCAGCGCGCGCCAGTTTTGGACGACAGCGTCCAGTGAGATCGTGAGAGTTCCTGTAGCCATAGTGAACGGGTGCCTAAGCTGAAGGGTAAGGTCAAGGCCAAATAGAGATGGGCATTTACGGATGCTTAACTGCTTGCGGCTTAGGTTGCTGTCAAAGCACACCAGAACGGAGTGGCCTCATGTCGCAAATTACGCAATTTCCAAGCCAAACAACTGCCCCAATCGTGGTTTCCGTCGCAGCACCAATCGCGGAGGTGGTGAGTACAGCAAAACTCAGAACCAAAAAGACCATCCTTGGCAATGTGATGCAAATGTCAGCCGCGGGCGATGTTCCGCGCACGATGACAGAAGTTGCGAAAGCCTCAGGCCTAGGTCGTGCCACAGTTTACCGCCATTTTCCAGATTTGGGCGCCCTTTCTGCTGATATTGTTCGGCCCAAGCATGATGCGATGGTTGCCACGTTGCGCGCAGCAGAAGGCATTAATGATGTTTTGGTAGCACTGTTGAAATATCGCCGCATGTTGTCGAGTGAGCGTGCGCTTTTATGCTCTGATGCGGTGTGTGGAACAGGCGTAATTGATGCATTGAAAGAAGATGTCGCAGATGTTCTGGCTGATTTTGTGGATCAGGGCAGCGATGCACGGGCGTTTTATGGGCGCGTTTTGGTCGATGCCCTGTGGCCGCGCGGCGAGGACACACCAGCCCTAAGTGCAGGGCTGGATGATGTTGTCGTTATCGCGCGCATTTCGGGCCTTATCATACAGATCAAAGCAGTGATCGCAAATGATCGCGCCCCAACGACTGTGATGAGCTAAGCTGCTGATTAATATTCGCTGCCTTGATCGCTTTGCCACGGTTTGGCAAGGTTGCCGAAGCGTGTGAATTTACCCTCGAACGACAAGTGCACGTCGCCGATCGGCCCGTGGCGCTGTTTGCCGATGATGACATCTGCTTTGCCATGAAGCTGTGACATTTCATCTTGCCACGCAGCCATCTTGTCTAGCTCGTGATCTGCAGGTTTTTCACGTTCTTTGTAGTATTCAGCACGGTACACAAACATCACGATATCGGCGTCTTGCTCAATTGAGCCGGATTCGCGCAAGTCTGACAACTGCGGGCGCTTATCTTCGCGGTTTTCCACTTGTCGCGACAACTGTGACAATGCGATGACCGGAATATCGAGTTCTTTAGCAATCGCTTTAAGACCCTGAGTAATTTCCGAGACTTCGTTCACTCGGCTGTCTTTTGCGGTCGCGGGCCGAAGAAGCTGCAGGTAGTCAACGATGATCACGTCCAACCCATGGGTCCGTTTCAAGCGGCGCGCCCGTGCGGCAAGCTGGGAAATGGGTAGGGCAGGTGTGTCGTCAATATACAGCGGGCAGGCCTCAAGCGATTTGGCGGCATCCACAAAACGGCGGAATTCGCCCTCTGTCATGTCGCCCTTCCGGATCTGTTCGGATGGGATTTCGGAAGTTTCTGACAAAATCCGCGACGCCAATTGTTCTGCGCTCATCTCAAGGCTGAAAAAGCCCACAACCCCGCCATCTTCAGCGCCTTCATGTCCTTCGAGCGTGATGCCTTTGCGGTAGGCTTTGGCGATGTTGAACGCGATGTTCGTGGCAAGAGATGTTTTACCCATCGATGGGCGTCCCGCCAAAATGAGCAGGTCAGATCGGTGCAAGCCGCCCAACATCTTGTCCAAATCGACCAACCCCGTGCTGATCCCCGCCATGCCACCTTCGCGTTGATAGGCGGCGTTTGCGACATTCACCGCGTCAGTGACGGCTTTCAAAAACGATTGAAAACCCTGTTCGGCCTGACCTTGTTCGGCAAGTGCGTAGAGCTTTTGCTCGGCTTCGACGATTTGTTCTTTGGGCTCGCTGTCCACATCGACTTTGCCTGCTTTCGCAGCGATATCGCGGCCTACGCTGATCAACTCACGACGGATCGCAAGATCATAAATCATTTGCGCGTAATCCCGTGCGGCAAAGCCCGCAACGGACGCGCCCGCTAGCTTGGCCAAATACGTTGCACCGCCAAGCTCTTTCAGCCCTTCATCGTCTTCCATGAAGGATTTGAGCGTCACGGGAGACGCGAGGGCATTCTTGGTGATCCGTGCCTTTGCCGTTTCATAGATGCGCGTGTGAACGGGGTCATAGAAATGCTCTGGGTTCAGAATGGCGTCGATGCGGTCAAAGATATCGTTGTTGGTAAGAATTGCGCCCAAGAGCTGCTGTTCAGCCTCAATCGAGTGCGGCAAAAGTCCTGCATCCGTGCTAGCGTCACCATTTTGCGCACCAACGGGGACTACTTGGCCCATGTTCGATATCTCGTTCATCATTCCCCCAACTGCTGTCGCAGCGCGTCAAACCCACTTAGATGCTGCTCTTGCAGAGCCTTCACCTTTCACCACTTACATTTTGCCAAACCCGCGCGGAGAGGGCAAATTGTATAATCCTGTGAATAACTAATGCCTAACAAAATATAGCGGCGTAAGCAATCTGCGCCGCTATATCTGTCCGTGTGGCGTCGTAAGATAGCGAGAAAAAAGTCGCGCTAGACTTTGTCTGCGTTGGCCTTCTGCCACTCGCGCGGGGCGTTCAAAAATGCCTCAACTTCGGTTAAAGTGGCGGTGTCGAATGCGCCTTTGGCTTTTGCCTCGGCCAATACATCCCACCAAGTACACAGGCTGATCAGACCAACCCCATGATCGCCAAGTGTTTTTTCCGTCTCTGGGAAGATGTCGTAGTAAAAAATTACCGCAGTCCATGCACAGCTCGCGCCGGTTTCGCGGATTGCGTCGACAAAAGACAGCTTGCTGCCCCCATCGGTTGTCAGATCTTCAACCAAAAGCACGCGCTGGCCTTCGCTCATGTCGCCTTCGATTCGAGCGTTGCGTCCGTACCCTTTGGGTTTTTTGCGCACGTAGGTCATTGGAAGTGCCATGCGCTCGGCCACTAAGGCCGAGAACGGAATGCCCGCGGTTTCGCCACCGGCAATGTTATCAAATGCCTCGAAACCTGCGGTGCGCATGGTTTGGACCACCAAGAAATCCATCAACGTGCTGCGGATGCGCGGGTGGCTGATAAGCTTGCGACAATCAATATATGTGGGTGAGGGAAGCCCTGATGCCAGCTTGAACGGCTCGGCTGCGTTAAATTGGACAGCCTTAATTTCCAGCAACATACGCGCTGTGAGACGGGCGATTTCAGTGCTGTCGGGGAAGGAAGAAGGGATCATCTATGCCTCAATATGCCAGTGGAGGGGGAAGCCCGGATCAAAGAGAGTGACGGGACCCTCGCCGGTGTTCAGTTTTTCAGGATAGCCAACGGGCGTATCGCGCTTTGTCAGCGTAATCGTCGTGTCATTTGCCGGCAGGCCGTAATGCAAAGGACCGTTGAGCGAGGCGAAAGCCTCAAGTTTATCCAGCGCGCCCGCGACTTCAAACACATGGGCGAGGCACGACATCGTGTTTGTCGCAGAGAAAACGCCAGCGCATCCACAGGCCTGCTCTTTGTTCGGATCCGTATGGGGCGCGGAGTCCGTGCCCAAGAAGAACCGCGCATCACCGCTGGTGGCGGCCTCTACCAATGCGACGCGGTGACTTTCGCGCTTTGCGACAGGCAAGCAGTAGTAGTGGGGTTTGATTCCGCCAACCAAGATATGATTGCGGTTGATGATCAGGTGGTGGGTTGTGATGGAACCCGCAAGATTTGCATCCGCGCTGCGCACATATTCAACTGCTGTTGAGGTTGTGATGTGCTCCATTGTGACATGCAATTGCGGTACGTCGCGGCGCAATGGCTCCAGAATGCGGTCGATAAAAACTGCTTCACGGTCGAAAATATCAATGTCCGCATCAGTGACCTCACCGTGACAGCATAGGGGCACACCAGCTTCGGCCATGGCTTCAAGAACAGGACGCACTTTGTCCATATCACGCACACCAGATGCAGAGTTTGTGGTGGCGCCTGCGGGATAGAGCTTCACGCCTGTGATAAGCCCTGCTTTGTGGGCGGCTACAACATCGGCAGGATCGGTTTGTTCGGTCAAATAGAGCATCATCAGCGGATCGAACTGCATGCCTGCTGGCAAGGCGTTCATGATGCGCGCGCGGTATGCGTTTGCGTCATCTGCCGTCACCACTGGCGGAACCAAGTTCGGCATAACGATCGCACGTCCGAAATGACGGGCTGTTTCGGGCAAGACGGCTTCAAGCATTGCGCCGTCGCGCAGGTGCAGGTGCCAGTCATCGGGGCGGCGGATGGTCAATGAAGTGCTCATGCAGGCGCGATACATCAAAACCCCACCAAAGGGCCAGCAGAATTGAATAGGTCGATGCAGCAAAGCGGCTGTACGCAATCGGTGATAATACGCTTATTGTGGGCAGCATGATCTGGACCCGTGGGCCCGTGTCGGTCATTTTGGTGCTGAGTTAATGAGTTACGCGTGAGGTTGAGAATATGCTGTTAACATTTTTGCTTGGAATTGGCTGCGGACTTGCGGTGCCGCGTGTAGAGCAGCCGCTTCGGACAGCGATTGAGAAAATTAGCTTGATCAAACTAAAACTTGAGCGGGCGGAAATGGATGTGGTCTTTGTACTGGTCCTGATGATTGGGGCATCGCTGATTTGTGGGCTACTCGATATACCGTCTTCAGCGTTTCTGCTGGCGCTCGGCACGCTGATCGGCCTTTACGGGCAACGCATCATTGTAGGATTTCGGTCGGGTGAATAATGCCGCGCGCGCAGGTGCTCTGACGCCTGTTGTTGGTGGCCTTTGTTTGGCTCCACATAATGCCCGGGCGGATCAAGGTTACGGCGCTGATGTAAACTGTGACGATCCGCAAAACCAGTTGGAAATGACGTATTGCGAGGGAGAGGCCTTGGCACGTGAGGATGCGCGCCTCAACTTGGCGTATCAAGGTGCGATGGAGCGCGCACAAAACCTTGAGAGTGATGAGACAGCGCGCCTGTTGCGTCAGGCACAGCGCGCGTGGATCACATACCGCGATCTGGCCTGCGCGTCCGAGGCGGCAACGGCCCAAGGCGGTAGTATCTCCGGACAGCTTTATCTTGGCTGCAAGACGTATTTGACCCGCCAGCGTGCCGATGATTTAGCAGTTTTTCTTGATGTGATGTAGGTTTGGCGCATTTGGTGACTGAAACCTTTGTCTCTAAAGTGAAGTAAAATCAAAGAGGTAAGTGTCCGCTCTGCGTCAGGTGCATGGCGGGATTGCGGATTTACCGGCTACTCTGCGCTGCAGCATTTGTCTAAAACTAACCCAACAGACAAACGCAGCTCACAGTAGGAATATCGAAATGGCTTTTTACACTGACACCGTCGCATCCGCTCCTCGCACTGGCTTTTTTGCCGTAATCGGCTCGTTCTTTACATCCATCGCAGTTGCACGTGAGGCGTCTTTGAATGTGCAAGGTCGTGTTGCCAAAATGGATGAATTGCGTGCCAAAACTGACGAAGAACTTGCCGCACTTGGCATGACACGCGACACCATCGCGCTGCATGTTTTCCGCGATCTTTACTACATCTGATTACCAACTCATTCCCTGACTATTAGTTTTGATGGCCCTGCATTCTGTGCGGGGCCTTTCTCTTCTCAGCGGTCCCCAATGAGGAACGTTGAACTTAGAGTGCGTGACCTGCTGTTAGCGCGGCGGTCGCAAGGGATCGGGCAGGGCAATGCCCTTGTCCATCAACGCTCTCAGTCTGCGGCGGGCGATCGGCATGCGGTAGTGCTGGCCGATGGCGCGGCAGAGTTTTGCAAGGCGCATTGGTTTTTCTTGCGCTTCAACGGCCAGCACTGCGCGGCGCAAGAAAGGCACATGCCTGCGGCGTAGGCGCACCAGTTTGTGCAAAGATTGTCTGTTTAGTTTGCCGGTGCCCGCTTGTGCCAGCATGCGGTAGAGAACCTGCATCTCGATCAAATCAGCCTCTAGGTCACCGCTCATGTGGCGCAAAGGCACCATGGTTGTGTGCGCTTTGTGAAAAAGCGCCGCCTGCGCAAATTCATCCCTGACCGACGGGTCATAAAGAACAAATACATCTTCGGCGGCATCAATCATATCGGGCGCATAGCCGTAGCGGTCTTCAAAACTTAGCCGCCTGTGGGGTGCAAAGCGCTTGTCCCATCCAGTGATGCGCGGATTAAGCGTGGCCTGCGGCTGCAGGCAGATGACAGTGGCGCCGGGGGAGGCGACGCTAAAGGCAGCGGCCGCATAACCGCACATGTCGGCGCCGTAAAAGATCACGCGGTCGTAGGCGTCAAAAAAGCCGTCATCACTTAATTTATCAAAAAATTCGTAAACGGCGGCATCGCGAAACCATGTATCAGCTGATGTAAGCAAGCATAGATGCGACCAACCCGCCTCACGGACCAACTCAAAGCCAGCGGGCTCACCAGACTCGTAGGTGTTGCGGATGTGCTCGACGGCTTCAAAAGTGACAAGTAACGTCGGACCATCATCGACGAATAGGGCCGCGTGCGGCTGGCGCAATTCTTCATACATCCCATATTGTCGGCCCAGCTTTCGCATCGCTTGAGTCCAGTTCTTCAGGGACAAATCGCTTAGCGGGGGGGCGAAAAAGGTTCGCGTCGTCCTGCATGGTGTGCTCCGGCCAGTCTTGCCCTTCGGCGAAAGGCGGTGTTGGGCCAGAGCTACCGGTCGAATGGGGCGAAAATGCGGAGCCACCGTGCGCTTTTTGAGAGGGTTTAGCTAGCGTTAACCGGCCCTAGAAGAACGCCTGAAGCCCCGTTTGGGCACGCCCTAGGATAAGCGCATGGATGTCGTGCGTACCTTCATAGGTGTTCACAGTTTCCAAATTAACCATGTGGCGCATAACAGGGAACGCGTCTGAAATGCCGTTGCCCCCGTGCATGTCGCGGGCGTGGCGTGCCACATCCAGCGCTTTGCCGCAGTTGTTTCGTTTCATCATGCTGATCAATTCGGGGCTTGCGCTGCCGCCATCCATCATGCGTCCCAATTGCAACGAACCTTGCAGGCCAAGCGCGATTTCTGTTTGCATGTCAGCCAGCTTTTTCTGGAAAAGTTGCGTCTGAGCCAGTGGTTTACCGAACTGATGGCGGTCCAAACCATATTGTCGCGCTGCGTGCCAGCATGCCTCGGCAGCCCCCATCACGCCCCAAGAAATGCCGTAGCGCGCGCGGTTCAAACAGCCAAACGGTCCTCTGAGGCCTTCAACATTCGGCAGCAATGCATCTTCGCCCACATCTACATCGCTCATCACGATTTCACCTGTGATAGAGGCCCGAAGCGACAGCTTACCTTTAATGACAGGTGCGCTGAGCCCCTTGGTCCCCTTGTCCAATACAAAGCCACGAATTTTGCCGCCGTGGGCGTCGGATTTTGCCCAAACGACAAAAACATCAGCGGCGGGGGCATTTGAAATCCACATCTTTGCACCATTAAGGCGGTAGCCTGTCGGTGTTTTTACGGCCGTGGTTTTCATCCCGGCGGGATCACTTCCTGCGTCCGGTTCGGTCAGGCCAAAACACCCGATGCTTGTGCCTGCCGCAAGGCCGGGCAGATATTTTTGCCGCTGTTCTTCGGTTCCGTAGGCAAAAATCGGATACATCACCAAGGATGACTGCACGGACATCATGGAGCGATAGCCGCTGTCGACCCGCTCAACGGCGCGTGCGATCAGTCCGTAACTGACGTAGCCAGCACCAAGCCCGCCGTAGCTTTCAGGGATGGTCACACCAAGAAGGCCCGCGCTGCCCATTTTTTCAAAGAGTGAACGGTCAAAGCTTTCGTCGCGGTAACTGTCTGTTACGAGCGGGGCGAGGGTGTTCTGGCTGAATGTTTCTGCCGCTTCTGCCAGCATACGCTCCTCTTCGGTCAGCTGCGCATTCAACAAAAACGGATCTGCCCAGTCAAAACGGCTAAGTTCGGGGCCGTGACCTGCGGGGTGTGACTGGGTTGGATCGACGGGGTGTTGCGCGTTCATTGGGGCCTCCACAGATCAGATATGCTCTTTGGCGGTAGCCTAGTGTGGCAGCCAGCGGACAGCAAGCGCAACGAATGGACCAAGAATGGGGCAAATGTAGCACAAAGAAAAAGCCCCCACGCGGTTGGCGTTGGGGGCTTGGTATTAGATGTTGCGGTCTGTTAAATCGCCGATAAACGCATCGCTTACTTCGGCATAGGTCCGATAAGCATGACCATCTGACGGCCTTCCATTTTTGGGAAGTTTTCTACTTTGCCGTGCTCTTTTGTGTCTTCTGCAACGCGCTCAAGCAATTCACGTCCAAGGTTTTGGTGCGCCATTTCGCGGCCACGGAAACGCAGCGTGATTTTTACTTTGTCACCGTTTTCCAAAAACTTGAAAACATTACGCATTTTGACGCTGTAATCATTGGTGTCAGTGTTCGGACGGAACTTGACCTCTTTGATCTCAATCGTCTTTTGTTTCTTACGCGCTTCGGATTCACGTTTTTGCAGCTCGTATTTATACTTGCCGAAATCCATAATCTTGCAGACAGGTGGGTTCGCGTTTGGCGAAATCTCAACCAGATCGAGACCAGCTTCTTCGGCCAATGCCATGGCTTTCGCGGGTGAAACAACGCCGCCGTTTTCACCATCAGCGCCAATCAGGCGAATCTCGAGTGCTTTGATGCGGTCATTGACGCGGGGGCCGGTATCGCGCTGTGGAGGCGCATTATGTGGTCTGCGGGCTATGGGTTCATTCCTTAAATGGTTGGTCGTAATTTCTAGTTGCGCAAGCTAGGCGCTAAAGTCGCGCGCTTCAAGCGGCAAATGCGTGTTTGCAAAGGGTGTTTGGCGTATTTCCGGCTGTTGTGGCGTTTTGTGGCTTGTGTCCTTTTCAAGCTGGCGTGAGCGTGTGATATGTGGAGCACTGCTCTGCGGAGTTAACGAGTGTTTTGTGAATGGGGACGTGACGCAAATGAATAAATTAGTATTGGGTGCTGGCGCTGTGGTGATTGCGGTGGCGGGCTATGTTTGGGTGTCTGGCTCAAACTTGGAAGAGGTTGCGGATAGTGCGACAGGGACTGCTGAAACTGCAGTTGAAACAACAACCGAAACCGTAAGCGAGGGCGCAACGGCTGTTACTGAAACGGCAACTTCTGCAACAGACAGTGCGACCACCGCGGTTGAAAGTGTTGTTGAAGAAGCCAAAACGGCTGTGGATGATGCTGTGGATACGGCAAAAGCCAAAGCAGAAGAAGCCGTGGAAGCAGCAAAAGAAGCTGCGGAAAATGCGGTATCCGATGCGTTGGAGCTTGCGGGTGACGGGACAGATGCGGCCTGATTTGACCGAAGCAGCGACTGACGCTGTTTCTGGTGCTGTCACAGAGGCGACAGAAGGTGCTGCCACTCTTTTGGAAGGCGCGACCGAGGCTGCGTCTGATGCGGGTAACGCCGTGGTGGATGTGGCTGCAGAATCCGTGGATGCAGTTTCTGACACGGCAACGGATGTTGTAGAGGGCACCGCGGACGCGGTGTCGCAAACTGTGGAGGAGAGCCGTGAAGCGGTAGAGACAGCAACTGAAGCGGCTCCTGAAACGACCGCGGAGGCAAGCCCGACTGCAGAAGTTGATCCTGTGGGGCTGGGTGATCTGCTAACGGCTGAAGGGCTGAATACGGATGCAGCGCTGCAACTTGTTGAAGGCTCTTAGATTTCTGGATTTGCTAAAACAGCGCTTAAAACTTTGATTGAGCAGGCGGAAAATAATCCTGAGATGGCCAACCAAGTTATCGATGCCATCAAAGCGCAGATTGGTGGATAAGCTGTTTTGATTAGTAAAATAGAAAAGGCCGCATAACTCTGCGGCCTTTTTTAACAATGACTTATTGTTGGTCTTTAATGTTAATCAGCCAACAAACGCTTTTTCTACAACGTAGTGTTTCGGATCAGAATTAGCACCTTCCTCAAGTCCGTGGCTTTCGAGGATTTCTTTGATATCCACATTAAGCCCCATAGACCCACATACCATGGCGCGGTCCGTTTCGGCCGACAGACCGTCTTCAATGCCGAGGTCTTTGAAAACTGTCCCGTCCTTCAAAAGGTCGGTGATGCGGCCCATCTTTGGGCTCTGCTCACGGGTTGTGGTTGGGTAGTAAACCAGCTTGGCAAGGTTCTCTTCACCAATCAACTCGACCAGTAGCTCGTCTGTGTTGATGCTCTCAATCAGATCTGCGCCATAGGTAAGCTCGGCCACATCGCGGCAGGTGTGCGTGACGATGACTTGGTCGTACAGCTCATACGTCTCCGGATCGCGCAGCAAAGATGCGAAAGGCGCAAAGCCTGTCCCTGTTGAAAAGAACCAAAGACGCTTACCTGGCAGCAAGGCATCGTGAACAAGCGTACCTACAGGTTTGGGGCGCAAAATGATTTCATCGCCTACCTGAACGTGCTGAAGTTTCGATGTCAGTGGTCCGTCCTGAACTTTGATCGAGTAGAATTCCAACTCCTCGTCCCAGCTGGGGGAGGCGATGGAGTAAGCGCGCAAGAGCGGGCGCTGTTTGCCGGTTTTTGGGTCCGGATCGCCCATCAAGCCGATCATGACAAACTCGCCAGAGCGGAACCGAAGCGATGCAGGGCGTGTGACACGGAACGAAAACAGCCGATCGGTGTAATGCTTAACGGCTGTCACGACTTGCGCGTCGGGAAGGGTTGGTGTGGCCTTTGCGGCGGGGGCGTCGGTCATGGGTGTTTGATCATTCATAAGTTTGATTGCGCGGGTCATGCCCACGCGTCCTGTCATAGTCGTTGATTTGGATCAGTTAAAGGCGCTGTTTAGCCGCGTAGGCGGGCTTGGTAGTCGTGCTCGGTCCAGTTTGCGCGAAAAAGCCACTCTGCTTCGGGTTGGCGGGCGGCGAGGGCGTTATCAATTTCGACCTCGTCAAAACCAACGCGGCGTGCCATTGCGTATTGATCCGAGATCACATGACCCTTGGCGCGCAAACGACCTTTGTAGCCCATCCGGCGCAATTCGGCGGCAATGGAAAAGCCTCGACCGTCCGCAAAACTGGGAAAGTCCACGCGGATTAGGCTTAGCCCATCAAGACGCGCGCGCAGGTCTTCTGGTTCAGCGTTTGAGGGCAGGTCGACGCCCGCGCAATCATTCGCTGGCAGGCTATCGAGCGTGCAAAATCCGCCGTTCCAGTCGTCTGCGGCAAAGCCGCTGTCTGTTACAATTACTGTCATAATATCAGGTCCTTATGCCGCTGATGCTTTGCTGTCGGGATAAAGCGCCGCTTTGAACGGCCCCATGCCAACACGGCGGTATGTTTGTAAAAATGTCTCTGCTTTTTCGCTGCGCACGTCGAGGTATGTCTCGATGATCCGTTCGATCGCTGGCACTAGCGCCTCTGCGCTAAAGCCCGGACCTGCGCGCTCACCAATGGCTGCATCTTCGGACCCGTCACCGCCCAAGGTGATCTGATAGTTTTCGACGCCGGCGCGGTCTAAACCCAGAATGCCGATATGGCCCACGTGGTGGTGACCACAGGCGTTGATGCAGCCAGAGATTTTGATTTTTAGCGCGCCAATTTCATGCTCAAGTTTCAACTCATCAAAGCGCTCAGCAATTTCTTGCGCAACAGGGATTGAGCGCGCAGTAGCTAACGCGCAGTAATCCATGCCGGGGCACGCGATGATGTCGCTGATCAGACCAATGTTTGCTGTCGCCAAATCTGCCTCACGCAAGGCCGCATAGATGGCGGGCAGGTCTGATTGGTGCACGTGGGGCAGGATAACATTCTGCTCGTGGCTGATGCGCAATTCATCATGCCCATAGGTTTCCGCCAACTCCGCCATGACGCGCATCTGATCTGCGGATGCGTCACCCGGCGTCGCGCCGTGCTTTTTCAAACTGATCGAGACAATTGCGTAGCTATCGTTTTTGTGCGCGGTGATATTTGTGTCCGACCAGCTTGCGTAAGCGGGGTTGGCCAGACGCATGGCTGTGTGCGCATCAACGGGCGCATTACGATAGGCCGGCGCGCCGAAGTTTTGTTGAATTTGTGCAAATAGATCGCGATCAACACCTTTGAATGTAGGCTTTATTTGTTCGAAACGTGTAAGGACGCGGGCACGGATGTCATCGATGCCATGCTCGTGAACTGTGATTTTGATGCGTGATTTATATTTATTATCGCGGCGGCCAAGACGGTTCCAAACATTGACTGTGGCTTCAACAAACGGCAGCAAATCCGCCTTTGGCAAAAACTCTGCAAGTGTTTTGCCAATCATCGGGGTGCGGCCCAAGCCGCCACCAACAATAATTTTATAGCCGATTTCGCCATCTTCTTCGATGATCTGAATGCCAATATCATGCGCGCGAATGACAGCGCGATCTGCTGCAGAGCCGGTCACGGCAAGTTTAAACTTGCGCGGCAGAAACTGAAATTCGGGGTGATCTGTTGACCACTGACGCAGCAGCTCCGCTGTTGGACGCGGATCTTCTACCTCATCCGCCGCAGCGCCTGCAAAGTGGTCTGCGGTAACGTTACGAATGGTGTTGCCGCTTGTTTGTAGCGCGTGCATCTCCACCTCGGCCAGACGGTCAAGGATGTCGGGAATATCCTTTAGTTTTGGCCAATTATACTGGATATTCTGGCGTGTGGTGAAGTGACCATACCCTTTGTCAAACGTCTCGGCGATCATCGCAAGTTGGCGCATTTGGGCGCCGTTTAGTGTACCGTAAGGAATGGCAACGCGCAGCATGTAGGCGTGAAGTTGCAGGTAGAGACCATTCATAAGGCGAAGTGGTTTGAACTCATCCTCTATGAGGGCGCCAGAAATACGGCGTTCAACCTGCGCGCGAAACTGGGCGTTCCGTTCTGCGACGAAAGCCGCATCAAAATCGTTGTACTGATACATTATGACAACTCCACTTGCTTGCCGTGTGCGTAATTGGATGGGCCGCGTGTGCGGAATTCTTCTCGTAAATGAGTCGGGGCAGGGTCATCGTCCGTAATCACAACATCCGCGAGGTACACACCCACCGCGACTGCGGGCTGGCTGCTTGCGGTCAAAAGCTGTTCTTGTGCAACGGCTTCATCTTCAAACACTTCGGCGCTTGATAATGTGCGAACCCAAGTCCCTTCAGGTGACCAATAGATGACATCGCCTTCAAGAAGCGCGTTGGCGGTAATAACTTTTGGGGTGAAGCTGCGGCTCATTGGGCCACCTCCTGTATGGAAATATCTTGTGCCACTTGCAAAGCGGCGCGTGGTGCGAGGCCAAGCAACATAAGCGCGGGGCCTGTTAAGTTGGCTGTCTCAAGGTCATCGGCAAGCGTCCCGAGCGTGCAGGTCAGTGTGCGTTGTTCCACGCGGCTGACGTTCTCGACGACGGTGATGGGCGTTTCCGGGTGCGCGCCATGCATCAAAAGACGGCCCTGCACGAACCGTGCGGCGCGTTTGCCCATATAGATCGCGGCAACTTCGCCTGCACGTGACAGCGCACGCCAATCGTGATCCGCATAGCCCTTCATGTCGTGACCTGTGATGAAGCGCACGGACCCGTTGCGATCACGCTTCGTCAAACTTTGGCCGATGCCAGCAACGGCAGCAGACGCGGCCGTAATGCCGGGCACGATACGCCAAGACACGTCCGCGGCGTCACACGCGTCAATTTCTTCATCCAGCCGCCCAAAAACCGTTGGATCACCGGCCTTGAGGCGCACAACTTGGTGACCGTCCTTGGCGTGGCTGACGATTAGATCGTTGATATCAGATTGGCTCATCGCCTTGCCGAAACCTTCTTTTCCGGCGTCAATCATGACCGCTTCACGGCGTGCGAGCTCAAGAATTTCTGCGCTTACGAGGCGGTCATAAATCACCACATCCGCTTTATCCAAAGCCTTGCGCGCCTTGAGGGTCAGCAGGTCAGGATCGCCAGGACCAGCGCCGACTAGGTCAACATGACCTTCTTTTTCGCGCGTATCCGTCAGGTAGGTGTCGAGTAGGTTTTCAAGTGCCGGCTGAACGCCGCTTTGACCAACTTCTTCAATGGCTTGAGGGCCTTTATTGAAGTAATACTCGGACCAAAAATCGCGCCGTTTACGACCCATTGGAAGGGCCTCAACAGCGCTGCGGAAAGACTTACCGATCCGTGCAAGCACACCCAAAGACGCAGGGAGTTTTGCTTCCAGATCCGCTTTGATTGCGCGGGCCAAAACCGGTGCTGCGCCTTCGGTGCCGATGGCGATGGTAACCGGATCACGGTCTACGATCGCAGGTGTGATGAATTGGCTGCCGTGTAAATTATCGACCATATTCACGCGCGCGCCATCGCGGTGCGCAAGTGCGGCCACGCGCGCATCTTCGGCGTCGTCACCGTTTGCCGCGTAAAACAGGACCGCGCACATGGCGTCTCCGGGCTCCATCGCGCGGCTGATCAATGTCAGTCGCCCTTCTTGCGCCCAAGCGCAGATTTCTGGTGCGGCGTCTTCTGCCACGACCGTTAAATTGGCTTCTGTTTTCAGCAGTAACCGCAGCTTGGCTAGGGCTTCTTCACCGCCACCGGACAAGACAATCCGACGGCCTTCGACGGCGACGAATATGGGAAAATGTTTCATGGGGCGGTGCTCCAGCTACTCAACTACCTCCCAATATAGTATATTTTCCCACTATTTTGCTATATGGTGGCTATACGAAGAACGTATGTTCTGTATATTTATCCTGTATGGAAAGATTTAGTAACTCGACAGGAAAAAGCAGATGGCTGTTCAGATAGACGACCTAGACCGGAAAATTCTCATACAGTTGCAGCAGGACGCGAGCCTGTCACTTGATGAAATTGCCGCAATAGTGGGCAGTTCCAAGACCCCTGTGTGGAACCGGATTCGCAAAATGCGCAACGCAGGCGTCATTGGCACACAGACCGCGCGCCTTGATGCGGATGCCCTTGGTTTTGAGGCGTGCTTTTTTGTGTTGATCCGCACGTCCGAGCATGAAGCCGAGTGGCAAGCGGCGTTTCTTAAGGCGCTCAAAGAGCGTCCCGAGGTGCAAGAAGCGCATAGGCTTGCAGGGGATATTGACTATATTTTGAAGGTCCGTGTGCAAAACGCGCGCGCCTACGATGCGTTTTATCAGGCACTTATCAGCGAAGTGCGCGTATTTAATGTCACTGCGCTTTTGAGCATGGAGGAAATCAAATCAACTAGCGCTCTGCCGCTGTGACTGTCGCGCAAAACCGCCTAATCAGCACAGACGATTAGTTTGCTGAGCCCATGGAAATGATATGCCGGTCTATATTCTGGCCCCTCCGCGATGCGCAGATTAGGGCACCGTTGAAACAAGGTCCCAAGCGCAATTTCTATTTCTAACCGCGCAAGCGGGGCACCGACGCAGAAATGAATGCCGCCTCCAAAAGATGTGTGCACTTTGCCTGACCTGTTTGGTTGAAATACATGTGGGTCTTTGTAGACGTTCGAGTCGTGATTGGCGGCGCCTAACAGCAGCCCAACTGCATCGCCTTTTTTGAAGTGATGGCCAAAAACCTCAACGTCACATTTCGCCCATCTTTGGAACATGTGCAAAGGTGGATCAAACCGTAGGATCTCCTCTACAAGGGGGCCGATAGGAGTGCTCTCATTCGGAATATGTCCCGTTTCAAGACATGCCTTGATGCCGTTCCCAAGCGAATGAACCGTTGCCTCGTGCCCTGCGTTTAACAGCAAAATACACGTGGTTATCATCTCGTCGGTTGAGAGTTTATCGCCGTCTTCTTCCGCTGCGATCAGTTCTGATATCAAATCATCTGCGGGGGTTGCGCGGCGCTCATTTATGTAGCTGCGCATGAACTCTGTGAATTCTGTTGCGGCTTGGGCCGCTTGCTCTTCGATTTCACGGGTGCGGCCTGCCACATACATGGCTACCATGGCGTGTGACCACGCTAAAAGTTGATTTGCCATGCTGTCGGGCACCCCCAAAAGGCGGGCGATGACCAAAACGGGAATTGGGGTGGCGAAGTGTTCCAGGATGTCAAAATTGCCTTGCGGAAAAGCATCGATCTTTTGTGTTGCCAGTTGTTCGATCATCGGTGCCAGTGTTTTGATCCTGCGCGAGGTAAACCCATGCAGGACTAATTTACGTAGACGGGTGTGGCGGGGTGGCTCCAACTCCAACATCGAGTGGGCTTCCACCGCGTAGAATGCCTCGAGATGATCTGGTACGTTAAACGCGGGCCCCTCGCGGCCAAATTTTTTGTCGCGTAGCAATGTCGATACCGCCGCATGACTACTGGCCACTGGCATTTCGAACTCCTCCCAAAACACCAACTCGCCCATTTGGCGGAGGCGGTCATAGAACGGGTAGGGTACTGCGTTGAGGGCGGGGTCAGTAAGAGACTGCGAGATACGTTTCATTGCGATGACTAATCCCAAAGGGTCTGGCCATTGCAAGTACCATTTTCTAATGTCATGAGAGATGAGCAGATTACTTTCCTCACGTTTGACTTTGCTGCTGGCGGTGCTGGCGATGACGGCGGCCATTGGCGGGGCCGTCTATTTGCTTGGCTTGCGTCAGGGGATTGTAGATCTGTCCAAGCGCGGCACCTCTGATTTATCTTTGGCGGCGGACCGTCTCACGACGCAGCTGCAACGCTACGGACAACTTGCGGTGCTTTTGACGGACCATCCTGCGGTGCGTGCTACGTTTGAGGAACCCTTGCCGCGCAATGATCTGACGGACCAAACCGCCGCCGAGGTGTTGCGCGCCACCGCTGATAAAACGGCCTCGCACAGTATTGCCGTGCTGGATCGTAACGGAGCGCCGATTTTACAATTTGATGCTGAAGGTCTGGGTATTGACCACGTTGAGCGGCCCTATTTCAAACGCGCGATGAGTGGTGCTTTGGGCAGCTATCATATGGTTGGTGACGATGGCCGGCGCTTGTTTTTATACGCAGCGCCTGTTTTTTCGGCGCAGGGGCCGGTGCAGGGTGTTGTCTTGGTTGCCGCTGATATCGAAGTGATTGAACGGGACTGGCGTGGCGATACGGCTGCAGTATTTTTTACCGATGAGTTGGGCGTTGCGTTCGTGTCAAACCGGTCCGAGTTGGTGTTACGCCAGCTTGATGCGCGCGGGGGGCTACGCAGCGGTACTGCCGAATATTCCCGTGACCGTTTGACGCCGTTTCCACAGATCAACATCGCAAAACTTGCAGGGCAGGAGGTTTGGGAGGTTCCGCTCGGGCCTTATATCCCTGAACGCGCACTCCATTTAGTACAGCCCCTGCCGGTGATCGGACTGACCGGAGAGGCGTTGATTGATATTGCGCCGGTCATTCGTGTGGCGGGGCTACAAGCTGCTTTTGCCTGTGCGGTTGTTTTGTTGTCGGGCTTGGCGTTGGTGGCGTTGCAAGACCGCCGCCGCACGTTGGCCAAAGCGAATGCGGCCCTTGAAGACCGCGTGCACCGCCGTACTGCGGAATTGCAGCGCGTAAATAGCAGTCTTCGCGCGCAAATCATGGAACGTGAAGAGGCAGAGTCTGCTTTGCGCCGCGCACAGGCGGACTTGGTTGAGGCAGGCAAGCTAAGTGCTTTGGGGCAGATGTCTGCGGGCATCAGTCATGAGCTAAATCAACCTTTGATGGCAATCGGAAGTTTCGCGGAAAACGGACAGGCGTTTTTGGCCAAGGGGGACGCGGAGACTGCCGCGCAAAACCTCAGCCGGATAGCGGAGTTGTCGCGCCGCGCGGGACGGATCATTAAAAACCTTCGCGCTTTTGTACGCAACGAATCCGAGCCCCTGTCAGATGTGATCCTGCGCGACGTGTTGGATGCCGCGCTTGATCTATTGGGGCCGCGTATCACGTCCGATAGCGTTGCGATTGAGATTGATGATGCCGTGCCATCGGCCAGTGTGCGTGCAGGCGACGTTCGGCTTGAGCAGGTTTTTGTGAACCTGATCGGCAATGCCCTGGATGCAATGAGCGATCAGGCCGAACGCAAACTACACATTTCGATCAGTGTCCCCGAGCCGTCGTCAAACAGCATCAGCATTGCGTTTCATGACAGCGGTCCGGGTCTTGATGGGCCAGACCGAATATTTGAGCCTTTCTATACGACCAAAAAAGTTGGTGAGGCCCAAGGTATGGGGCTTGGTCTTTCGATTTCATATGGGTTAATTCAATCTTTCGGTGGGCAAATCAAAGGCAGCAACCATCCAGCGGGGGGCGCTGTTTTGACTGTGACTCTTCCACGGATTGAACAGGTTAAGGCTGCATGAACACCCCAGTTTTGATTATTGATGATGATGCCGACGTGCGCGACGCATTGGGCCAGACATTGACCTTGCGTGATTTCGCACCGATCGCGTGCAGCTCATTCGTGGCGGCCAAAGATCACATTGCGCGCGGTTTTGCGGGTATCATCGTGACGGATATCCGGATGCCCGGGCGTGATGGCTATCACGTTTTGGACTACACGCGCAGCATTGATCCTGACTTGCCCGTAATCTTGCTGACCGGTGAGGCCGATGTGCCCAAAGCCGTGCAGGCCATTCAGCTTGGCGCGTTTGGCTTTTTGGAAAAACCGTGCGCGGCAGATGTGCTGTGCGCCGAAGTCACAAGGGCGGTGGCGCACCGAACGGCTGCGTTGAATTTGCGTGCACACAGAGCAGCCCAAGAGGCCGGTGATGCAGCGGCGCGGATGTTGGCGGGGGCATCGGCGCAATCAATGGCCATGCGTCACCAAGTGCGCCGAGTGGCAGCCACTAAAGGCGATGCGCTTATCACAGGTGAGTTGGGTGTTGGCACCTCGCGTGTGGCGGAAGTTATCCACTTGCTGGCCGCAGGGTCTGATGCGCCGTTTGTAAAGCGCGTCAGTGGTGGATTGAGTGATGCAGATGCCCACAAAGCGATCGAGGCGGCAAAAGGCGGCAGTCTGTTTTTGGATGAAGTCTGGGCGCTAAGTCATTCTACCCAAGCGATTTTTTCCGAAACTACGGCGTCGATGCGTTTAATTGTTGCCAGTTCGCGTGATCTGCGAGCCGAAGTGGCGGGCGGGCATTTCAACAGCGAGCTATTTTACCGCACCGAACTTCTCAGCGTGCATATTCCGCCGCTGCGGGAGCGCAAAGATGACATTCCGGTCCTGTTTCAGCACTATCTTGACCAAGCGTGTGAGCAAGGCGGTTTGGCACGTCCCGACGTACCGCCCCATGTGATTGCGCGCATGATGGCCGATGACTGGGCAGGCAATGCGCGTGCGCTTCAATCGGCAGCAATGCGCTATGCGCTTGGCGTCAGTGATCTGGCGGCGGGGGATGTGATGGGGCTGAACGATCAGATGGCGCAAGTTGAGCGATCTTTGTTGGACCAGGCACTACGGCGTCATGCAGGGCGTGCGGTTCATGTCGCAGAAACCCTGAAGCTGCCCCGAAAAACTCTGTACGACAAATTAGCAAAACACGGGCTTAGGCCTGAAGATTACCGCACGGATTAGGCTGTGCGGATTCTCGCACGTGAGCGGTAACCGTTGTGCGAAATATCGCACAATGCTGCACGACGCACATCGCATACATCCGGTAAGATTTTGATAAATAAAGATATATCTTATTTCGTGCAGTGTGCTTGCGAGCCCTTTTGTTTGCCTCTCAACTGTTCGTGATCGGTACGGCTTGGCCTGTGCTGTGACTTAAACGTTAAAGGTTCCAAGGGAGGATACCATGAAATTTCTTACTGCTGTTGCGACCGCTGTCGCGCTGAGCTTTAGTGCCACTGCTGGCCTTGCTGCATGTGACGACGGCGAGATCGTTATCAAGTTCAGCCACGTGACCAACACTGACAAACACCCTAAAGGCATCGCCGCATCACTGCTTGAGCAGCGCGTAAACGACGAGATGAACGGCACAGCCTGCATGGAAGTGTTCCCGTCCTCAACGCTCTACAACGATGACAAAGTACTCGAAGCAATGCTTCAGGGTGATGTTCAGTTGGCCGCTCCTTCGCTGTCAAAGTTCGAGAAGTTCACAAAGCAATTCCGTATCTTTGACCTTCCGTTCATGTTCACAAACATCGAAGCAGTTGATGCGTTCCAAGGCTCGGCGACTGGCCAAGCGATGAAAGATAGCATGCAGCGCCGTGGTTTGCAGGGCCTTGCATTCTGGCACAACGGCATGAAGCAAATGTCAGCCAACACACCATTGGTTCAGCCAACAGACGCGAACGGCCTGAAGTTCCGCGTCCAGTCATCAGACGTTTTGGTTGCACAGATGGAAGCAATCGGTGGCTCACCCCAGAAAATGGCGTTTTCTGAAGTATACGGCGCGCTGCAGCAGGGCGTTGTAGACGGTCAAGAAAACACATGGTCAAACATCTTTGGCCGTAAGTTCTTCGAGGTGCAGGACGGTATCACCGAAACCAATCACGGCATCATCGACTACCTCGTTGTGGCAAGTGTTGACTGGCTCGACAGCCTCGATGCAGACGTACGTGACCAATTCTTGACGATCCTCGAGGAAGTCACAGAAGCACGCAACAAAGAGTCGTTTGCAGTGAACCAATCTGCACGTCAGTCAATCATCGATGCCGGTGGCACCGTTCGTGAGCTGACTGCAGAGCAGCGTCAGGCATGGGTCGATGCGATGAAGCCAGTTTGGGCGCAATTCGCAGGTGAAGTAGGCCAAGAAAACATCGACGCAGCACAGGCGATCAACGCAGGTCTGTAAGACGATCCCAAAGTGCCCCCGCCTGACGAGTGTCGGGCGGGGGCATTAATTTATCCCGACATCAATCTTGGTCGTCCGCAAACGGGCGCAGGATGTGTCGTGTATCAAGTCACAATTCAAAAGGGGGACGCGGCGTGTCTCAAGGCGCATCAAAGACGTCGGGCGGGTTCATTGATACATTGGAAGAAACGCTGATCGCGGCTCTGCTTGGAGCCATGACAGTTGTGACTTTTGCCAATGTGATCGCTCGTTTTGTATTCAATTCTAACATTTTGTGGGCGCTGGAGCTTACAGTGTTTCTGTTCGGTTGGCTGGTTTTGCTGGGCGCAAGCTATGCCGTAAAGAAAGGCGCACACCTTGGGGTGGACGCGTTGATAAACATTCTGTCGCCAGCTGCGCGGCGGATCGTCGGGCTGATTGCGGCTGCTGCGTGTTTGCTCTTTTGTCTGCTGTTGCTGAAAGGCTGCTATGACTACTGGGCGGTGTTTGCAGATTTGCCACCAACTTCTGGGCGTTGGTTCCCAACAGGGTTTGAGGAAAAGTTCCGTAGCCAGTCGTTCTATGAAGTCGACGATATTCCCATGATCGCGCCGTTCCGTTGGCTCGAAGGGGCAATCAATTACAACGAAGCCTATGAGAAGATCCCCAAAGCGATCCCGTATTTTGTACTGCCGTTGTCTGCGTCACTTTTGATGCTGCGGTTCGTACAAGTGACCTTGCAGATTTGGCAGGGCACAGAGGACCGTTTGGTTGCAAGCCACGAGCTTGATGAAGACGAAATCTCCGAAGCGGCCGAACGCGCCGATAAGCTAGAGGTCTAAATTATGGACGTCATACTTTTATTTAGCATGGTCATCGGCCTGCTGATGATCGGGGTGCCAATTGCGGTGTCTCTCGGTCTGTCCTCCACGCTCTTTTTGCTGTGGTTCTCGGACACATCCTTGGCCTCTGTGGCGGGCACATTGTTCGAGGCGTTCGAAGGCCACTTCACGTTGTTGGCGATCCCGTTTTTCATCCTTGCCTCGTCATTCATGACCACAGGCGGCGTTGCGCGGCGGATCATTCGTTTCTCAATTGCGTGTGTTGGGCATTTGCCCGGCGGCTTGGCGATTGCGGGTGTTTTTGCGTGTATGCTTTTTGCAGCACTCTCAGGCTCGTCTCCGGCGACGGTTGTGGCCATTGGCTCTATCGTTATCGCGGGTATGCGTCAGGTCGGCTACACTAAGGAATTTGCGGCGGGTGTTATTTGTAACGCGGGCACGCTTGGTATCTTGATCCCACCATCCATTGTTATGGTTGTATATGCTGCAGCGGTTGAGGTTTCGGTAGGTCGGATGTTCCTTGCGGGGGTAATCCCGGGCTTGATGGCTGGCTTGATGTTGATGGTCACCATTTACGTGATGGCAAAGGTCAAGAACTTGCCGCAAGGTGAGTGGCAAGGCTGGGGCGAGGTGTTTACTGCGGCGCGCGAAGCGGGCTGGGGTTTGTTCCTGATCGTCATCATTTTGGGCGGTATCTACGGCGGTGTCTTTACGCCTACAGAAGCGGCGGCCGTTGCAGCGATCTACTCGTTCGTGATCGCTTGTTTTGTCTACCGTGACATGGGCCCACTGGCCACAACGGGGCCTGAGGCGAACACATCTTTGTTCCGCAAGCCATGGGCTTTGGTCACAGCGATGATCCACCCCGACACTAAGCAGACTTTGTTCGATGCAGGCAAACTGACGGTTACGCTTTTGTTCGTGATTGCGAATGCGCTGATCTTGAAGCATGTGCTAACGGACGAACAAGTTCCGCAGACAATTGCGGGTGCTATGCTGGATGCGGGTTTTGGACCGGTGATGTTCTTGGTGATTGTGAACATCATCTTGCTTATCGGTGGTCAGTTCATGGAGCCATCAGGCTTGCTCGTGATTGTGGCACCACTGGTGTTCCCCATCGCGATCGAGTTGGGCATTGATCCAATCCACCTTGGGATCATCATGGTCGTCAACATGGAGATCGGGATGATTACACCACCTGTTGGTTTGAACCTCTTTGTGACCTCAGGTGTGGCCAAGATGCCGATGATGGCTGTGGTGCGCGCAGCTCTGCCATTCCTTGCAGTGCTGTTCGTGTTCCTGATCATGGTCACATATATTCCGGCCATTTCCACATTCCTGCCAAATGCAGTGATGGGGCCGGAGTTGATCATCAAATAGCGATCAATCTTTGTCTGCTATTGAAAAGGCCCGCTGAGTGTTTCAGCGGGCCTTTTTGTTTATGCGATTTTGCATGCAGAGCTTTGCTAACTAAGCTGATGTCTCAAGCGCCGCTACAATCGGTGCAAAGTCTGCAGCCGTCAGCGACGCGCCACCAACTAATGCGCCGTCTACATTTGATGTTGCGAATATCTCTGCGGCGTTGCCTGCTTTGACGGAGCCGCCGTAAAGAAGACGGATCGCACCGGCGGTCTGTGTCCCAAAGCGGTCTGTAAGCTCAGCGCGCATGAAGTCATGCACCTCAGCGATTTGTTCCAATGACGCGACTTTACCAGTTCCGATTGCCCAGACTGGCTCATAAGCGATTACAAGGTTGGCGCTGGTTGCTGCCTCGGGCACTGATCCGGCCATTTGGGAGGCTAACACCGTTAGGGTCTGTCCTGTCTCGCGCTGCTCAAGGGTCTCGCCAATGCACACAATCGCTGTTAGCGAGGCGTCCCATGCCGCCAGTGTTTGACCCAGGACATCAGCATTCGTCTCGCCGTGGTCTGTGCGGCGCTCAGAATGGCCCGTGATGACATACTGCGCACCCGCATCGGCGATCATTTTTGCGCTGATATCGCCGGTGTACGCACCGGTTTGAGTGGCGTGGCAGTATTGGCCACCTACCTCAAGCGCGCCTGTCGTAGCACGCTCTACCATCTGGGCCAAAAGGGTCGCAGGCGGGCACAATACCATATCTACAGAAGGGGCAGGATGAGCTTTCAAAAGGGCATCGACTTGCGCCAAATCCGCGCGCGTCCCGTTCATTTTCCAATTACCTGCGGCCAATTTACGTCTCATGTCGCACCCTTCTTACAGCGTCGTTAAACCATAAGAACGGGTGTGGCCTGTGCGCCGCGTTGCGTCAAGCGCCACTTGGATGTAGCAACGAACGCAGACAGAAGTGAGTAGCGTGATGATCCCCAAAATTGATGCCCAAGCATTGTTCGACGCTGATAAAGAGGCGCTTGATGCAGTGCGGACAGCCGCTGAGACGACGGGTTTTATGACGCTGCACAACACGGCCCTATCAGGTGCCGAGGTTGCCGCTGTCATTGAGAGCTATCGTCAATTCTTTAAACTGCCGGAGGCCACCAAAGAACCAGTTGATATGGCCCAAAGCGGATCAAACCGTGGATGGGGGCAGGCCGGTTCAGAGCAGGTCGATCCAAACGCCAATCCTGATTACAAACAGTTCTTTGATTGCGGTGTGTCTGTGCCAAGTGAGCATCCTTGGGCGGACAAACAGTTTTATGCGCCCAACAAATGGCCCGAGCAGCCAGCGGGTTTAGGTGCTGCGGACTTCAGGGCAGACGTTCTGGCGTATTTCACCAAGGCACGTGCAATATCTATGGATTTGCTCAGGGCAATTGCACGGGCGATTGGCGAGCCTGCCTCTTTCTTTGACGATAAGTTCGACACTCCGATGGCGCTTTTGCGGGGCAACTATTATCCCGAACGCCCCGCGTGGGCGGGGGCAAAGGACTTCGGGATCGCGACCCACACGGATTATGGCTGCCTTACGTTCTTGGCACTTGATGGCAGTCCTGGGCTTGAGGTGCGCCAGCGTGGTGGCGGGTGGATCCCTGTACGCGCAGAACCTGGCACGTTCGTGATTAACTTTGGTGAGATGTTCGAAATGTGGACGAACGGACGGGTGAGAGCCACACCTCACCGTGTTGTCGGTGGTACTAACGAGCGTATTTCAATTCCGCTGTTCCTTAATCCAAACTATGACACCAACGTCGCCCCCATTGGATCAGGGCAGGTCATCTTGGCGGGAGAGCATCTAAGCGCGCGCTATAACGAGACTTACGTGCACTTACAGCAAACCAGTACAGGCGGTTAAGCCGGTCCTGAGCGCGTATCAGCCTTTGCCCGCGAGGGTCTCATCAAATTTGATGCTTTCACCGCATCCGCAGGCATCCACAACGTTGGGGTTGCGGAACTTAAAGCCAGCTTCGAGCAGGCTGACTTCGTAGTCGATTTCGGTGCCAAAAAGGAACATCTGCGCCATAGGGGCGATCATGACGCGCGCGCCGTCGATCTCAACGACTTCATCCATTGCGTTGATCTCTTTGACGTATTCCATGGTGTATTCCATTCCTGCACAACCGCCTTTCTTGACGCCTACGCGCAGGCCCTCTGTGCCGTCCTTTGCCATGAGCTTCACAATGTGAGCCACCGCAGCGGGGGTCAAAGAGACAGGAGGTTTTCCAGGAATGCCAAACATCAAAGTTTTCCTAAGCTACTGAAGGTTACATAAAGCCCAGTTCAAGGCGCGCTTCGTCGGACATCATGTCCATGCCCCACTGTGGCTCCCAAATTAGATCGACCTGAACCTGTTTGATGCCAGCCAGCGGTTCAATCGCATCTGCAACCCATCCAGGCATTTCGCCAGCAACAGGGCAGCCTGGTGCGGTAAGAGACATCAAAACATTCACTTCGTTTTCATCGTTGATCTCAATCGTGTAAACAAGACCGAGGTCATAGATGTTCACGGGGATCTCTGGATCGTACACGCTGCGGCACGCTTCGACGACATTGTCATACAAAGGGTGATCCGTGCTTGACGGTTTGATGAGGGGAGTACCTTCCATCGGTGGTGTCGCGTCGGTCATAGTGGTCCGTTCGTGCTGTCTGAGGTGATTTCTTACGGTTTAGATAGGGATTTGCACCCACCACGTCTAGGGGCTGGGCACAGGTTTTGCCGCACAAAGGCTGTGCGATGATACGGACGTTCGCGGATTAGCCCACAAAAACGGCGTCATGTTGACTTAACACAGCGCTGCGCAGGCATTAGTCAGTCTTACGCTTGCGGATGGGAACAGGGCGGACCCGCTTTTCAACAGAGTCGTAGAGCAAGCTTGCGATATTTTTGCCAGTGGCTGTCTCAATGCCCTCAAAGCCAGGTGATGAGTTCACCTCAAGCACTTTTGGCCCATCGGATGAGCGCAGCAGATCAACACCTGCAATCCCCAAACCAAAAGTACGTGCAGCGCGTACAGCAACATCGCGTTCTTGCTTGGTGATGCGCACCACTTTGGCAGAGCCGCCGCGGTGCAGGTTTGAGCGGAAATCTCCATCCGCACCGGTGCGTTTCATTGCGGCAACCACACGCCCACCGATCACAAGACACCGAATATCCTCACCGGCGGCTTCTTTGACAAAGTCTTGTACCAGAAAACTGGCCTTTAGGCCGCGGAAGGCATCAATCACGGATTCAGCGGCTTTTTTGGTTTCAGCAAGCACAACCCCTTTGCCTTGGGTCGACTCGAGCAGCTTCACAATAAGCGGTGCGGTTCCCACAAGGCCAATAAGGTTGGAGGTGTCCTTGGGGGAGGCCGCAAAGGCAGTTGTGGGCATCCCGATACGGGCACGGGCCAGAAGTTGGTGCGCGTATAGCTTGTCCCGCGAAGAGGCGATCCCCTCTGCGCCGTTTACGCAATAGGTTCCAAGTGTCTCAAACTGACGGGTAATCGCCGTGCCGTAACTGGTGATAGAGGCCCCAATGCGCGGAATAACCACATCAAAGCGCGGCAGACGCTTGCCGTCGTAGTAAACCTCGGGCGAGGTGGCGTTAATGGCCATGTAGCAACGGGTGGTGTCGATAATCTCAACGCCGTGGCCGCGTTTCTCACCTTCCTCCACCAAACGGCGGGTGGAGTAGTTATCTTCACGGGACAGAATAGCAATGCGCAGAGCGCGCTTGGGCGCTGCTTCGCGTACTCTGGCAGAGGCGTATACATCATACGACAGCTCTGGCTGACAAAACCTGTCTGAGGGCGCAACGGTCAGCCGGTCCCCAAGGGCCTGACGACCGAGCAACATATGGTAAGACATATTCGTGCGGTTGGTGAGCGTGACCTCGATAGGCCACATTTCATCACCCATTTTGACATTGGTCTCAATGACGTAGCGCATTTCGCTTTCACCATTCGAGGATGTGACCTCGCGTTGATCCACAATGTCAGCGGAACACGCAATAACCAGATCGGGCCGCGCCGGAATAGGCTGCACCATAAAGCGCACACGCGGGCGGGTCCGGCCAAATGGCTCTATATCGAAGGCATGCAGCGCGGATGTTTTCGCGCCTGTGTCTACTTTTGCTTTTAGCGCAGGAAGGCCCAATTCAGGTAGAGAGAGCCATTCTTCCCAGCCTACGCGGATTTGGGTGTTGTCGGTGTCGGTCATGCTTAGCGCGTCCTCATTACTCAATGTGACCCGTACCAGGGTAACAGTCAGCCCGTACTCTCACAATCTTTGCTTGGCAATCACCTGCGTATCATCTGCAAACACTCTTGGGTTGCGGGCCGCTTTGGCCTAAAGAAGCGCAGAAATGGTAAAGGGCAATGATATGGCACAGACTTTCGGGTTTGATCTTCTGGCAACAGATGGGCGCGCACGCACGGGGCGTATCAGCACGCCGCGGGGCGATATCCGCACACCTGCTTTTATGCCCGTTGGCACGGCTGCAACAGTAAAAGCGATGATGCCCGAAAGTGTTGCGGCGACCGGTGCGGATATTTTGCTCGGCAATACGTATCACTTGATGCTGCGCCCCACGGCTGAGCGGATTGCGTCGCTCGGTGGGCTGCATAAGTTCATGAATTGGGACAAGCCCATTCTTACTGATAGCGGTGGGTTTCAGGTGATGAGCCTAGCTGATCTGCGCAAGCTGACAGAAGACGGTGTGACGTTCAAAAGCCATATCGACGGCTCCAAACATATGCTTAGCCCCGAACGCTCTATGGAGATCCAAAAGCTGTTGGGCAGCGATATTGTGATGTGCTTTGATGAATGTCCGGCGCTGCCTGCAGACAAGGCGCGGATTGCACAAAGCATGGAATTGTCGATGCGCTGGGCCAAACGCTCGCGGGATGCTTTTGGCGATCGTCCGGGCTATGCGCTTTTTGGTATCCAACAAGGTGGGCTTGAAGAGGATCTGCGCGCGCAAAGTGCCGAGGCCCTACGGGATATTGGCTTTGAAGGATATGCGGTTGGTGGTCTTGCTGTGGGAGAGGGACAAGAGGCGATGTTTGGCTGTCTTGATTTCGCACCTGAGCAACTGCCCAAGGATAAGCCGCGTTATTTGATGGGCGTTGGTAAGCCTGATGATATCGTGGGAGCTGTGAAGCGCGGCATTGATATGATGGATTGTGTTTTGCCATCACGCTCAGGGCGGACCGGACAGGTCTTTACTCGCCACGGGGTCGTGAACATCAAAAACGCACGGCACGCGGATGATCCGCGCCCGTTGGACAAACAATGTAGCTGTCCCGCCTGTCAGAAATACTCGCGCGCTTATTTGCACCATGTCTACCGCTCGCAAGAGATGATTTCGGGCATGCTGCTGACCTGGCATAACCTGCATTACTTCCAGCAGATCATGCAAGAAATGCGTAACGCCATCGCAGAGCAGCGTTTTGATGCATGGGAAAAAGGGTTTCACGAAGGGCGTGCCCAAGGGGATATCGAGCCGCTTTAAGAAAAAGTTGGCCACACACCCTTTGTAGACTGACCCTTTGTAGAATGAAAAACGGCGGCTCCCAAAAGAAGCCGCCGTTTAATGTTTTTAAGCGCCTGCGCTGGGCTTATTAGATATCAGCTGCGCGGCCCGCGTTGATTTTAGCCTCAGCTTCAGCAACTGCCGTTTTGAGTGCGCTCAAGATGCGCTCACCACCGTCAACGTTGTCAGTGAACCATGCTTGTACAGGCTCGGCTACTGCGGCGAACGTAGCTTTCTCGGCTGGGGTCGGCACATACAGATCACCGCCACCTTCAACAAAGGCTGCGTAGGCCTCGATTGATTTACGCTTTGGTGAGGCAAATGTTGCCTGCTGCAGCGCATAGAAGCCATCCACAACCACGCGGCGCATATCTTCTGGCATCGCCATGAACTTGTCGTTGCTCATCCACCACAGCGCGCCCATGTAGGCGTGACCGTCAAGCGTGACGTATTGCAAACCTGCATCGGGGAATTTCATGTCCATGATGTCGGTGATTCCGTTCTTTGATCCGTCCACAACACCGGTTTGGAATGATGTGAACAGCTCTGGCCATGGGATTGGCGTGGGGGACGCGCCAAGTGCACGAACCAGTTCTTGGGGAAGGTCTGCAACAAGCAGGGCCATGGAGTTCTTCCCTTTCGTGGTGCCTGCGTCCCGCTCGTTTGGTGGCGGGAAACATCAGGCGGGGTGCATCAAAGCCCTTGGATCAGGGCTTTGATGCGAACTCTTTATAAGCGCCTCTTTGAAACATAAGCGGTGTACCGTCACCGATGTGCGTTGCATGCACGCGGCCAACAATAATTGCATGATCGCCCGCATCGTGAAGGGCGTCCATCTCGCATTCAAAACGCGCCAAGCACCCCTCAAGCAGCGGCACCCCATGTTCGTTTTGGGTAAAGTCCAGATCCGCAAAGGCGTTCGCTTCGCGCACAAAACCGTTTGCAATATGCGCTTGATCGGAGGCCAGAACGTGCACCGCGTAGTGTTGTGCTTCGCTGTAACATTCAAAGCGGCGGGCGGATTTAGCGGGGCACCAAAGCACAAGCGGTGGATCAAGGCTGACGCTTGAAAAGCTGTTTGCCGTAATGCCTACCAATTGTTGTTCGGGGGTGCAGGTAGTGATTACGCAGACACCTGTGCCGAACTGCCCAAACGCACTGCGCAAAGCGCGCTGCGCGTCCGGCTCAGCCGTTAAGGGAACGGGGCGCATTGCCATCTAAGCGACCTCGCGGCCAAGAGCAGCGGTGTAAATCTCAAACCATGTCTGACGGTCAAGTTTTACTTTAAGAGTATCGGACAACGCACTGATACGTCTGATATTATTTGTTCCCATCACTGGCGCAATACGGGCCGGATGACGCAGTAAAAAGGCAACGGCAATTGCGCTTGGCTCAACTCCTGCTTCGCCTGCCACACGGTTCAACACATTCATGACGGCGGCGTTGTCAAAGATCGATCCACCACCAAGTGGCGACCACGCCATAACGGGGATGTCGTTCTCTTGCAAAAAGGCCAAATCGCCATCAGTAAACGGAGTATGGTTCGTGGCTGACAGCTCAATCTGATTGGCGACCAACTCATTCTCCATGGCAGATTGCAGCAGCGAAAAATCCCACGGCTTAAAGTTTGACACGCCAACGGTGCGGACTTTTCCAGAAGTAATTAGGTCATCAAGGACTTCACCGGTTTCCATTGCGTCCATCAGCGGATCAGGGCGGTGGATCAGCAAGCAATCAATGACATCGATGTTCATGTCGCGCAAAGACGCCTCAACGCTGGCGGTGATGTGCGCAGCAGACGTGTCGTAATATTTCACACGCGCGCCGCTGTGACGTCCAACGGGGGCGACGATATCGCATTTTGTGACAATCTCGATCTGGTCACGCAAAGCAGGCGCCGCTTTCAGGGTTTCACCAAAAAGTGCCTCGGCGGTGTAGCCGCCATAGATATCTGCTTGATCCATGGTCGTGATGCCTTGCGCCAAACAAGCCTCAACTTTGGCTTGTACATGGGACTGGCTGGTGTCGGTGTCATCGCCCAAGCGCCACATTCCGTAGATGATTTGGCTAAAGCTGAGATCGTCGGTGATTTGAATGCGGTCCATTAGCGGCGCTCTCCTGTCCCAAGGGGGGTTGGGGGTGTTGTTGCGGGTACGCGGCCATAAGCATCTGGCAGCGATACGGTTTTCAAGTTTGGCAAAACACGTTTGCCAAAGGACTTACACTCGTCAATGTGGGGGTATCCTGAAAAAATAAAGGCTCGGATGCCCATTTTTTTGTATTCTTCGATTTTTGTCATGACCTGATCGGTGCTGCCGACCAAAGCGGCGCCACAGCCTGAGCGCGCGCGCCCAACGCCCGTCCACAACCCTGACTCAACGTAGCCGAACTTATCGGCCAGTTCGCGGGCTTTGGCTTGATGGGCGACCCCAAGCGAGATGCTGTCATGGGCACGGTCGCGGATAAGTTTGCCGTATTCGTCATCAAGTTTGCTGACGATAAAATCTGCGTATTCACGGGCCTCGGCCTCAGTGTCGCGGACAATCATGTGAACGCGCAGCCCGTAATCCAGAGTGCGCCCGTGTCGTTGCGCAACTGCGTGCACATCACGCATGCGCTGTGCAAGCTGCTCTTTGGGTTCGGGCCACATCAAATAGACATCGCAATGCTTGCCGCACAACTCAAGTGCCGCAGGTGAGTAGCCGCCAAAATACAACAGCGGGCCGCCGTTAATTTGATAGGGGCGGGCGGGGTCTGTTGGCACATTCTCAAAGTTATAAACGTCACCTTTGAAGGTGATTTCATCTTGGGTCCACGCTTGGCGCAAAATCTGTACAACCTCGTCGCTACGCTTGTAACGGTATGCGCTGTCCGCCACTTCGCCAGGGAAGTCAGACGATATAACGTTCAGCGTCAGCCGGCCTTCGAGCATATGATCAAGCGTTGCCACAGTGCGCGCCAACATGATGGGTTGCATTTCGCCGCACCGGATTGCGGCCAGAAAATTCATACGCTTCGTCAGGGGCGCCATGCCCGCCACAAATGACAACGTATCTTGGCCAACCTGATAAGATGACGGTGCGAGGATGTTGCGAAAGCCTTGGGCCTCGGCCTCAAGGGCTATGTCGCGGCAATGTTCCCAGCTTGAGCGCAAATTACCGTCGGGGACGCCCAAAAACTGGTAGTCATCCGAGCACAGAGCAGAGAACCAGCTGACCTCAGCGGCATCCAGATCGGCGGATGTGACTGGCACAATTGAGGTCATTCGAATCCCTTTCCAAGCTTTGAGTTGACAAAAGGCTAGCAGTGTCTTTGATGTGTATCAATGGTGTATCAATTTTTGTGTGACGGTCCTTATGATGCTCCCTTTGGGACGCCTGAGAACGTACATGATTAAGCAGCGGGAGGGGCCGTGCGGTGCAGAACGAAGCATATATATCGCCGAGCATGGCGCTTGCTATGGATGATGCCGCGCTGCCCAAATACATTGCCCTAAGTGAGTTGCTAATCCGTGAAATTGCGGCGGGGCAGCTGGCCGATGGGCATAAGTTGCCGCCAGAACGTGACATGGCCGCAGAGCGCGGCGTAAGTGTTGGCACGTTGCGTAAAGCACTGATCATTCTGGAAGAAAAGGGGCTGTTGGAGCGTATCCAAGGCTCGGGTAACTATGTGCGCTCGCGTGGGGGCGTTAAAAGCATCTACGGGTTGTTGCGCCTAGAGTTGTTAACAGGCGGCGGCTTACCCACGGCAAGGCCGATCAGTGTTGACACGATGGACGCGCCCGCTGATGCGCCCTTTGATCACGGGCACCGTATCCGCCGCCTTAGGCTTTTGGATGGCACCGCCGTCGCGATCGAGGAAATTTGGGTCAACGCGCAGGCAATCACAGCCCTTGGGATTACTGACCTGCAAGATGCCCTGTATCTGATGTATGAACAACGCTTTGGCGTGCGTATCGCGCGTGCCCAAGACAGTGTCGGGATGGACCGCGTCCCTTCGTGGCGGCACGTCGAATTCGGACCGCAAATTGGTGACGCTGTAAGCCATATCACACGGGTGGCGCGCGATCTTGAGGGGCGCGCCGTTGAATATTCACAAACGTGGTTTGATGCGAAAAAAGCCGCCTATATCAATCGTTTCTAACGGGAAGCTACTATGACTAAAGTTCGTTACGGCATCATCGGATGCGGCATGATGGCCGGAGAGCACATCCGCAATATTGCGCTCATTGAAGGAGCGGTTGTGACCGCCACTTATGATCCGGTGCGCGAGTTGGCTGAACAGGCGGCTGCCCTTGCAGGCGGCGCTGAGGTAGTTGAAAGTTTTGATGCACTTTTGGCCCGCGATGATGTGGATGCGCTTGTGATCGTCAGCCCCAACCATTTGCACATTGGCCAGCTTGAGCAAATCGCGGCCTACAAGCATCGCCCAGTTTTGTGCGAAAAGCCGCTTTATACCGACCCTGCGCAGGCAGCACAGGTTCAGGCATTTGCGGCCAATTATACAGCGCCGGTTTGGGTCGCTATGGAATACCGATATATGCCGCCAATTGCGACGTTGCTACAAGAAGCAGTATCGGTAACGGGTATTGTGAAAATGCTGACCATTCGCGAGCACCGCTTTCCGTTCCTGCCCAAAGTGGGCGATTGGAACCGTTTTAATGCAAACACTGGCGGCACGCTGGTTGAAAAATGCTGTCATTTCTTTGATCTGATGCGCCTTGTCATGAAGGATGAGCCTGTGCGGATTATGGCCAGTGCAGGCCAGTCAGTGAACCACCTTGATGAAACCTACGATGGTCAAACGCCTGATATTTGGGACAACGGCTACGTGATTGTGGATTTTGCCAAAGGCGCGCGGGCAATGCTTGAATTGTGTATGTTTGCGGAAGGCTCAAAGTACCAAGAAGCCGTAAGCGCCGTGGGGCCGAAGGGTAAAATTGAGTGTCTTGTTCCGGGGCCACGCCGTTTCTGGCCGGATCATTTGGGGCCGGCACCGATCCCGCAGGTGTTGGTCAGCCCGCGTAACCCCGCAGGTGAGACGGTTATCGACGTGCCTATTGATCCGACTATTCTGGATGCGGGGGATCATAATGGCTCTACGTTCTATCAACATCGCAAGTTTTTCGACGTATGTCTTGGGCACGGTACAGTTGAAGTGACACTTGATGATGGAGCGCGCGCTGTTGCTATGGGGCTTGCGGCGCAGCAATCTGCGCGCGAGGGCCGTGCGATATTGCTATAACGCTGCCCGCATTCGGTTGGCTGGGCAATAATCAGGATGCATTGCTCAAACGCACAGGGTAAACGCAGCGTATGACACGACCCGATCAAATGACTTTGCTGAAATCAGCTCGCCTGTCTGTGGCACCGATGATGGACTGGACGGACCGCCATTGCCGTACTTTTCACCGCGTGCTGTCAGATCATGCGTTACTCTATACTGAAATGGTAACGGCGCCGGCGTTGGTGCGAGGCGGGGCGCGGCATTTGCTTCGCTTTGATCCGTCCGAGCAACCAGTGGCCTTGCAGCTTGGGGGGGCTGACCCAAAAGAGCTGGCTGAGGCGGCCGCCATGGGCGCGGATGAGGGCTATGCTGAGATTAATTTGAATTGTGGTTGTCCCAGTGACCGTGTCCAGTCTGGCAGCTTTGGCGCCGTATTGATGGAGCGCCCGGATATTGTCGCTGAATGCTGTGCTACAATGATCGATGCGCAGGACGTCGAGGTAACAGTCAAGTGCCGTATCGGAGTAGACTACCAAGACCCCGCCAAAGTGCTGCCTGATTTTCTTGCGCGGGTAAGTGCAGCCGGTGTGGGGCGCTTTACCATCCATGCGCGCAAAGCTTGGCTTCAAGGGCTAAGCCCGAAGGAAAACCGCGATATTCCGCCGTTGGATTATGAGTTGGTTGTGCAAATGAAGGAAATGTTCCCCCATCTGCATCTTTCTATCAATGGCGGTGTGGCAAGCTTGGATGAAGCCGAAGCGCTGCTTGAACGCGGTTTGGACGGTGTCATGGTGGGGCGCGCTGCATATCATGATCCTGCCGCGATCTTGTCGCAGGCGGATCAGCGCATTTGGGCCAAGCGCGGACCGCGCCCGATGGATGACGTGATTGAGGCGATGGCCAGCCATATCGAAGCGCACCTCGCCGACGGCGGTAGGCTGCACCAAGTCACACGTCACATGCTGGGGCTGTTTTCTGGACAACCCGGTGCGCGTGCATGGCGGCGCTATCTGTCTGAGCATGCCCCAAAAAACGGAGCGGACGCGCAAGTCCTGCGCGACGCTTATGATCTTATCAAACAAGCGGCAGAAACCGCACAGAATGGCGAAAACATAGCCTTAAAAGATATATCAGACGACACATGAGAAGGGCGCCTAAATGCCTGAGGTAGCTGAATTAATACCGTTGGTGACGACCCTTTTGGCGTTTAGTGCCTTTGCGGGCGTGCTTGCTGGTCTTTTAGGGGTCGGTGGGGGCATCGTACTGGTCCCAGGGTATTTTTACCTGTTGTCGTCGCTTGGCTATGATGGCCCTCAGCTGATGCAGGTCTGTGTTGCGACGTCACTTGCCACGATTGTTGTGACCTCTGTGCGATCGGTCCAAAGTCAACACGAAAAGGGCTCTGTAAACTGGGAAATGCTGCGGGCGTGGACGCCGGGAATTGCGCTTGGCGCAGTTGTCGGCGTTTGGATTGCGTCAGAACTTAAATCAGTCACCCTGCAAGGCATTTTCGGCAGTTTAGGGCTTTTGGTGGGGCTCTATATGGCGTTTGGTCGACCGCATTGGCGATTAGGCGATGTTTTGCCGCGCGGCGTTGTGGGATATATCACCTCGTTGGTCGTTGGATTTTTGTCAGTGCTCATGGGCATTGGCGGCGGGGCGTTCTGCGTGCCTTACCAAACCCTGTTCAACGTTCCGATCCACCGCGCGGTGGCGACGGCGGCTGGTTTGGGTGCGCTGATCGCAGTGCCATCTGCGATTGGGTTTCTGTTCGTTGAGATTGAGCCAAGCTCTAAGCCGCCGCTCACTTTCGGGGCAATAAACGTGGTCGCCTTCGGTCTGACAATTTCGATGACATGGCTGACCGCGCCGCTTGGGGCAAAGCTTGCCCACTGGATGGACCCCAAGCCATTAAAACGTGCGTTTGCGTTTTTCTTAATTTGCGTTGCGGGCAATATGTTGCGCGGCGTGTTTTTGGCATAACTTGTAGGTTATGGGACTGCTTGGATCATCTGGCTTTGTGATTTACCCGCACGATCCGCGGGTGGCGGAATGGTCTGACAAAGCAGCAGAGCTCATGCGCCCGATCGCACGAGATCCTGCGGTGCAGGCGGCTAATTTGCGGCACGGTAATACGTGGTTTGTGGGTGTGGACGCGCTTCCAAATACGCCGGACGGGGCCATTGGTGATGTGCCGCTGTTGGGGGCGTGGCGCAATGCTGTTCCAGCGCTGCCTTTGCACCGCGCGCAGGTTTCGATCATTTACCCCGGCTACCCCAAACAAGACGTGGGCGAGAGTGACGCCAACCACCGCTACCGTTTGAACCGATCAGCTGCCCATGTGGATGGCTTGCTGCCCGTTGGTCTGCAAAAACGACGCTTTGCAATGGAGTATCACGCCTATATTTTGGCGATCCCGCTGGGTAAAGTCGCTGCTGCGCCAACGGTCGTTTGGGAGGGAAGTCAGACTATTATGCAACGTGCGCTTCGTGAAGCGATCGGTGATGCGGACCCCTCACAAGTCGATATCACTGACGCCTATCAAGCGGCTCGGCGTGAGGTATTTGACTGCTGCACAAAGGCTCCGCTCAATATCACAAAAGGGCAGGCGGCTCTGCTACATCCGTTTTTGCTGCACGGTACTGATCCTTGGGATCCAGAGATTGCTGACCCAGACGGATACGGTCGAATGGTAGCGTTTTTTCGTCCAGATTTGGGCGATGGGCGTGCTTGGTTGGATACTGAGCTATAAAGTCCGTTGCTTGTTTCGCACCGGCAGCGAAAGCCTGCGGCGCGGATATTTATCAACAAAAGAACGCAGGTTTAGCGCTTTAAACGTGCGGCCCGTCCGCCGCGGCGTTGCTTTAGCTGGGATGCGCGGCTTGGCAGGTCATCCATTACGTTCTTTCGCGCGTCGGCCGACAGGGATGACCATACACCGATCTCGTCAATTGATCGCAAGCAGCCTGTGCAAAGCCGCGTTTCAGGGTGGATAACGCAAATATTTACGCAAGGACTTTCGATCTCGGCGCGTTGCCAAACGGGGGCATCTGTCGGCATAGTTTCATCCCTTTAAATGGCGCAGACGATCCAGCGCGCCTTGCAAGATATATCCGGCGGCAACGTGGTCAATGACTTCTGCGCGTCGTTTGCGTGATGTGTCCGCCTCAATCAGTGCGCGTTCCGCCGCGACGGTCGACAGGCGTTCGTCCCAAAAGGTGATGGGGACCTTGGCAAAAGCCTCAAGCCGTTCAAGGTTGCGGGCGAACGCGCGTGTAGATTGGGCGCGGGGGCCTTCTGTTCCGTCCATGTTGCGTGGCAGGCCTAGCACAATGCCCCCAACTTCGCGGTGGGCGCAGATTTTTGCCAAGGAGGCAGCATCCACGCCGAACTTCTTGCGCTTGATGGTTTCCAATGGGGTGGCCACTGACATTAATGTATCACTAACGGCAACGCCCAAGGTAACTGTGCCCAGATCAAGACCCGCAAGGGCCGTGAAACTCGGCAGCGTCTTTGCAAACTCTGCGATGTCTTCAAAAATCATTGGGGTATCCCTGACGCGTCTGCTGCGCGTTTGATAATGGCAAGGGCTTCAGGCGCGTCCGCAAAGCTTTCTTTGGCGTTTTGCCAAATTGCGGCGGCGGCGTCGATCTCGTCCAAAACGCCGTATGCATTGATCAGACGTGCCCAATCGGCGGGTGTGCCGCCTTCGGTTGCAAGGCGTGTGTTGAGCGTGCTGACCATGCCACGGATCATTGCTGTGCGGTCCTCAGCTGTCATATCACGCGCTGCGGCGATGGCTTCGGTAGAGGGGCCAGCGGCATCAGGTGGCAGCTGATACCGAATGCCCGCACGGTCCGCTAAGTCCTCGATCTCGGCGCGGATGGGAACAACCCAAGGGTCCACGGGGCTGCTGGCATCCAAGAGTTGACGCCAAAGCTGGAAAGCCCGGTCTGGCCTACCTGTTTGGGCAAACATGCGCCCGATGTAAAAGCGTGACTGCGGTTGGTTGGCGTCTTTTTGCAGCGCTTGGGCAAAGGCGTTCTCGGCCTCGGGTGAGACATAACCGCCTGCCGCCAGAACCATAAACTCACCCACCAATGCCCAGTCTTCGGCTGCGGCGTCATCACCTTGGGCACGGATCACGTTTTGTTGGGCCGTGTAAGCAGCGGTGTAATTGCCAAGCCGCGCTTCTGCGTTTGCCAACAGGCTTTGACCGCGTGCGTCATCTGGCCGTTCCGCGACTGTGGTGCGCAAAGTCTCAACCAACTCAAGATAGCCTTCGGGCAATTGTTCAGCTGTGGGCTTTCTGAGTGTTTGGCTGGCCTGGCTCTGGGCCATTTCTTGGCTGGGACGCTCGGCGCGCAGCTGTTCGGCGATGCGTAGGCGTTCCGCGTGGGGCAGGTCCCCGTAGCCGGGCGCGCCAATCGTTGCATAAAGCCCCAACGCACCTGCAATCACTGCAGTACCGCCCAAAACTGCGGCAGCCTTGGTAACCGGTGCTGGTGCGTGGGCGGCTGTACCGTTTTGGGCCTGTTCAGATGCGTCGGCGGCCAAAATACGGCGCGAGATTTCAAGGCGGACGGCATCTGCTTGGTCTTCTGTGACAATGCCGCGTGCCAAGTCGCGGTCAACTTCGGCGAGCTGTGCTTTGTATACATTCACATCATAGCTTTTGGAATCTGCATCAGCATCGGCCGTGCGCCAAAACGCCGCGACAATCCAAATCATCGCACTCAGCGCAAGACTGCCGGAAATTGTCCAAAATATAAGCCAAATCATGGTTTTTCTGCCTTTTTCATGCTGCACTATCTAGCGGCTTCGGAACCAAACAAAAAGAGGCCTTGATCATCTGTGCGCAGTTGTCGCAAAACCGCAGGGAAGCGACGCCGCGCGGCTTTCAGCGCATGTTGACCCGTGGCATCACTACCTCAAGATCGATCCTTTCTGCGCCACTTATGTATGAGGCTGCCCGATGAAGAAATATTCTGCATTCGCAATCGCGAAAGAGGCTTTGACATATCACAAAGGGTGGGGCCGTGCGTGGGCAAAACCTGCGCCTAAAAGCCATTATGATGTGATCATTGTCGGCGCTGGTGGTCATGGATTGGCCACTGCGTATTACTTGGGGCGCAACTTTGGCATCACAAACGTAGCGATTATCGAGAAAGGTTGGCTGGGTGGTGGTAATACTGGCCGCAACACGACGATTATCCGGTCAAACTACCTGCAAGACCCATCCGCTGCGATTTATGAAAAAGCCCGCAGTTTGTACGAGACCCTGTCGCAGGATCTGAACTACAACATTATGTTCAGCCCGCGCGGTGTAATCATGCTGGCGCAGACCCATCACGAGGTGCGCGGCTATAAACGCACGGCCCACGCAAATGCGTTGCAAGGCGTTACGACAGAATGGATTGAGCCTAAGCGCGTCAAAGAACTGGTGCCGATCATTAACTTGGATGGCCCCCGATACCCTGTTCTGGGTGGCCTGTGGCAAGCGCGTGGCGGTACGGCACGTCACGATGCGGTTGCGTGGGGCTATGCCCGCGCGTGTTCCGACATGGGTATGGACATTATTCAGCAAACCGAAGTGACAGCGGTGAAACGTTCGGGCGGGAAAGTGACAGGCGTTACTACGACCCAAGGCGATATCAGCTGTAACAAGCTTGGTGTTGTCGTTGCAGGACATTCCGGCGTGCTTGCGGATATGGCGGGCTTCCGTCTGCCTATCGAATCTGTGCCGCTGCAGGCGTTGGTGTCAGAGCCGATTAAGCCGTGCATGGACGTGGTTGTGATGGCCAATACGGTCCACGGTTACATGAGCCAATCTGACAAAGGTGAGATGGTCATCGGTGGTGGTACAGACAGCCATAACGCCTATACACAGCGTGGATCTTTCCATCACGTTGAGGAAACAGTGCGTGCGCTTTGTGAGACATTCCCGATGATCTCGCGCCTAAAGATGCTGCGCCAATGGGGGGGTATCGTTGATGTGACGGGTGACCGCTCGCCGATTTTGTCCAAGACGCCAGTTGAGGGCATGTTCATCAACTGCGGTTGGGGGACAGGCGGGTTCAAGGCAATTCCGGGATCTGGCTGGGGCATGGCAGAGTTGATCGCCAAAGGACATTCACCTTTGACCGATCAGTTCGGCTTGGACCGTTTCCGCGAAGGCCGCTTCATCGACGAAAGTGTCGCCGCAGGGGTGGCGCACTGATGCCGACGATGTCAGTTCTTTTTGTCGTCGCGTTCGGCCTTGGCGGCAGCGCTGCCAAAAGCAATCAGGTCGCTCACGTCAACCTCGCGTCCGCCTCTGGCGGCTTTGCGGCGCTTGATAGCGGCCTGTTCGCGCAAAAACATGATAACGGCAAAAGCAACAACTGCTGCGCTGATACACAGCAAAATAGTGGTCTGATCCAAGGGTTCACTCCTTTCGTGGTGCGTGTACTGAACGCCCTTGTCTCAGGCCTAACAGTAAAACCCATCGATTTCGCCCTAAATAACGGAGCTGCCCGATGCTGATCCTTACATGCCCATATTGCGGCGTCGCTGCAGATGAAACAGAGCTGTCTGCTGGCGGCGAAGCGCACGTTAAACGTGAGACAGTTGGCGCGGATGACGCGGCGTTTGAACAGTATTTGTTCCAGCGCGAAAATCCCAAAGGCATTCATTTTGAGCGCTGGCGTCACGCAGCCGGTTGCGGCAAGTGGTTCCACGCGGCGCGCTGCACCAATACGCTTGAAGTGTTTGGCACCTACAGCGCGCAAACGCTTGAGCCTCCGAAAAACATCACTGACGCGATTAGCGCCGCCCGGCCGGGTTGGACATGGAGAAACTTTTCATGAGCACACGTTTGGCAAATGGCGGCCGTCTGATTGACCGAAGCGCCAAAGTAGATTTCACATTTAACGGCAAACGCCTGAGCGGTTTTGCAGGTGACACTTTGGCTTCTGCCCTTTTGGGGGAAGATCAGATGTTGATGGGCCGGTCGTTTAAGTATCACCGTCCGCGTGGTGTGGTAGCGTCCGGTGCCGAAGAGCCGAATGCGTTGATGAATTTGGGTGAAGGCAATACGTTTGAACCCAACGCGCGCGCCACAACCACACCGCTATTCGGGGGCCTGAAGGCCGTTAGCCAAAACCACTGGCCCAGCCTTGAATTTGATGTCGGTGCTATCAACAAGCATTTGTCACGTTTTTTGCCTGCGGGTTTTTATTACAAGATGTTCATTCACCCGCGGCCTTTGTGGAAGCATGTCTATGAGCCGTTTATTCGTCGTTCTGCGGGCCTTGGCCGAGCACCTGACGCTGAAGCGCGTGATCCCGATACCTATGAGCATTTCTATCATTACACGGATGTTTTGATCATTGGGGGCGGCACGGCGGGTTTGAGTGCTGCTCTTACCGCAGGGCGTGCCGGTCTTGATGTGACTTTGATGGAACAAAATGGCGAGTGGGGCGGCCGCGCACCTGTTGATGCAACCTGTGGTGGGCCGTCTGAAATTGACGGTGTTTCCGTTGATGAGTGGATCAATAAAGCCGTTCAAGCCCTTGAAAAGATGAAGAATGTCACTTTGCGGACCCGTACAATGGGCGCGGGTGTGTATGACCACGGGTATGTTCTTTGCTATGAGCGTCTGCGCGATCACGCGCCAGAACTGGATGGTCCGCGGCACCGTTTGTGGAAAGTCCGCGCGCAGCAGATCATCACAGCAACCGGTGCGATTGAGCGGCCTTTGTCTTTTGCTGGTAACGATATTCCGGGCGTTATGTTGGCGTCCGCGGTGCGTGATTATGCTGTGAACTACGGCGTCAGCGCGGGCGACCGCACGGTTGTTGTGACCAACAATGACGATGCGTACCGTACGGCGATTGCCATGGTTCAGGCGGGCTTGTCCGTGCCTGCCATTGTTGATGCGCGCACGATGCCGGATCAGGGGCTCGTGTCCCAGGCCCGCGCTTTGGGCATTGAAGTAAAGCAGGGCATGGGTATCGCCAAAGTCAAAGGCACCAAACGTGTGACCGGTGTCGCGCTTTGTTTGCAAGCAGGCGAAGGTGCCGTCCTTGAGGAAATCAAATGTGACGTGGTTGCAATGTCAGGCGGCTGGAGCCCCGTTGTACACATGTGGTCACATTGCGGTGGGAAGCTGACGTGGGATGAGGACGGGCAGTTTTTCCGCCCTGATCCAGATCGCGCGCCAACAAGCCACGACGGCAAAGCGTTTGTAAGTGTTGCTGGTGCTGCGAACGGACATATGATGCTGGGCGCAGGCCTTGCTGATGGTGCAAGCTGTGCAGGTAAAGTCATTGCTGCGTGCGGCAAACAAGTGAAAGCCAAAGATCCTGTACCGTCTGCAACAGATGTGGCTGAGGCGCCAATGGCACCGGTATGGATTATGCCCCAAGGCGCGAATATCTCGCTGCGTGCGAAGATGTGGTTGGACTATCAGAACGACGTGAAAGTGAGCGATGTTCAGCTGGCTGCCCAAGAGGGCTATGAGAGTGTTGAGCACACCAAGCGCTACACTACGCTTGGCATGGCTACAGATCAGGGTAAGCTCAGCAATATCAACGGTCTGGCGGTTCTTTCAGGTGCGCTTAATGCGCCAATTCCAGCTGTCGGCACTACCACATTCCGTCCGCCTTACACGCCGATCTCTATGGGATCGATCGCAGGTGAGGCGAAGGGTGATATTTTCCAACCCATGCGCCGAAGCCCACTTCACGACTGGCATGACGACAACGGCGTGTACTGGGAGCCGGTGGGTCACTGGCGTCGTCCATATTGCTACACGCGTGATGGCGAGAGCCACGCAGATGCAGTTAACCGCGAAGTGAAAAACACGCGTGAAAACCTTGGTTTGCTGGATGCCTCAACCTTGGGTAAGATCATTGTCAAAGGCCCAGATGCGGGTCGTTTTCTTGACATGCTCTACACGAACATGATGTCGAACCTGAAAGTCGGCCGTTGCCGCTATGGTTTGATGTGCTCTGAGAACGGCTTTTTGATGGATGACGGCGTTGTTGCGCGCATCGATGAGGACACGTGGCTGTGCCACACCACGTCCGGTGGGGCGGATCACATTCATCAACACATGGAAGAGTGGCTCCAAACCGAATGGTGGGACTGGAAAGTCTACGTTGCCAACGTCACTGAGCAATATGGTCAGATCGCTGTTGTCGGCCCGAATGCGCGCAAAGTTCTCGAAACCCTTGGTGGGATGGACGTGAGCCAAGACGCGCTGTCATTTATGGAATGGGCTGATGGTACGCTCGCGGGTATTGATGTTCGCATTTTCCGCATCAGTTTCTCGGGTGAGTTGTCCTACGAGATTGCCGTGAAGGCAGGCCAAGCCCGCGCCCTTTGGGACGCAATCTATAAAGCGGGCCAAGACTTTGGCGTGATGCCCTACGGTACTGAAACCCTTCACGTTCTTCGCGCTGAAAAGGGCTTTATCATGATCGGTGACGAGACTGATGGCACGGTCATCCCGCAGGACCTGAACCTCCAATGGGCACTGTCGAAGAAAAAAGAAGACTACCTTGGCAAGCGCGCACATGAGCGTAGCTTTATGGCCGATCCTGCGCGCTGGAAACTGGTTGGTTTGCTGACTACGGACCGCAGCGTGATCCCTGATGGAGCGTATGCGGTTGCAGACGGGGTCAATGATAATGGTCAGTGCAATACACAAGGACGCATCACATCAAGCTACTACTCCGCCACAATGGAGCGGGGCATTGCCATGGCGCTGGTTAAGGACGGTCCGGACCGCATGGGCGAAGTGTTGACCTTACCCAAGACGGACGGAACCGAAGTGCGTGCGGAAATCGTTGATCCTGTGTTCTATGATAAAGAGGGGGCTAAGCAAAATGTCTAAGGCGATCTCGGCCCTGAACGGGCAACGTTTTGAAGGGGCAGTTACGGTCAAAGACCTTGGCCCGCGCGGCATGATTACACTGCGCGGCGATCTTTCATCTGCCGCTCTGAAAAAAGCGGCCACAAGTGCCAGTGGCGCAGAAATGCCCCAAGCCGGCATGTGCACGATAGCGAAAGATCAAGGCATTGCCTGGATGTCGCCTGACGAAATTCTGGTGGTTCTTCCCTATGCGGATGTGGATGGCGCGATCGCGAAGATGGGCAAAACGCTGAAAGATACGCACCACTTGTTGGCGGACGTTAGTGACGCGCGCAGCATCATTCGCGTACAAGGTACGGGCGTGAGAGACGTTATTGCGAAATTGAGCCCCGCTGATATGCGCCCAAGCAGTTTTGCTGTTGGCACGATGCGCCGGACGCGGATGGCCCAAGTTGCTGCTGCTTTCTGGATGCGGGATGCGCGCACAATCGACGTGATCTGCTTCCGCTCTGTGTCCGAGTACGTCTTTGGTATTTTGAGCGTTGCCGCAGCCGAAGGTGCAGAGGTTTATCCAAAGTAGCCAGCGCACGAAAATAACTGGCTCGCATTTGAACGCGCCCCTTGACGTGGGGGCGGTGTCGCCTCATTTCATGCGGTAGCGATCCGTAATATCAATTGACGAGAGAGGAGCCTCACAGATGGCTTTTGAACTTCCTGATCTTCCTTATGCACATGATGCGCTTACTGCGCACGGTATGTCCGCAGAGACGCTTGAGTACCACCACGACCTGCACCACAAGGCTTACGTGGACAACGGCAACAAATTAATTGCTGGCACCGAGTGGGACGGCAAATCCATGGAAGAGATCATCGTCGGCACATATGACGCGACGTCCGTTTCCCAAAACGGCATCTTCAACAACATCAGCCAGCTTTGGAACCACAACCAGTTTTGGGAGATGATGGGCCCGAACGCGTCTGCAATGCCGTCCGAGCTTGAAAAAGCGCTTGTGGAGAGCTTTGGTTCAGTCGACGAATTTAAATCCCAATTCAGCGCTGCTGGCGCAGGCCAATTCGGTTCTGGCTGGGCATGGTTGGTGAAAGATACCGACGGCGCGTTGAAGGTGACAAAGACAGAAAACGGTGTGAACCCGCTTTGCTTTGGTCAAACTGCTCTGCTTGGTTGTGATGTATGGGAGCACAGCTACTACATTGATTTCCGCAACAAGCGTCCTGCGTATCTGACCAACTTCCTCGATAACTTGGTCAACTGGGAGAACGTCGCTTCACGCATGTGATAGCGCGCCCGCTTCTCGAATAATTGCGCCGCCGCCTGAGGATATCAGCGGCGGCTTTTTTCATTTGACCCGCCGCTAGAATGGGCGCACTGCATGCGGTCATGACTGAGAGTTTCAAAGGTGTTGCGGCCATGATTGCCGCCTGTGTCGTGTGGGGGCTGTCACCACTTTTCTACGCACAGTTCAGCGATATCCCGACCATTGATATTTTGGCGCACCGGACTCTTTGGTCGCTTTTGTTGTTCGCGGGCGTTTTGATGTTTCAACGCCGCTTGTCACAAATCCCCAAGGCTCTTTCGACCCCGAAGAACATTGCAATCATCACGACCGCGTCGGTGATGATTGCAATTAATTGGGGCCTGTTCATTTGGGCTACAAAAGTGGGGCGTGTTACTGAAACATCGCTTGGATATTACATCTTCCCGCTTGTGGCGGTTGTTTTGGGCATGTTGGCTTTTGGTGAAAAGTTGAGCCGCGCCCAAGCCCTTGCGGTTGGCCTTGCAGTAGTTGCAGTAAGCGTGTTGGCGATCGGTACACAAACCCCACCGTGGATTGCTTTGGCTTTGGCTGTGACCTTCGGGATTTACGGATTAATCAAAAAGCGGCTGGAGGCGGGTCCTGTCGTTTCCGTGGCGTGCGAAGTGCTGTTATTTGCGCCGCTCGCTGCTGTGTGGTTGATCTGGTTTGGTGATCTGACGGTCTTTGGCAATCTTACGGAACTGCTCTTTTTGGCACTTTGCGGGCCTATGACGGCCATTCCGCTGATGTTTTTCTCATATGCGACCAAGCGTGTTCGTCTTGGAACCGTTGGCTTGGTCCAATACTTGAACCCCACACTGCAGTTCGTCTGCGCGGTTTTGATTTTCAAAGAACCGTTTGGTGTCTGGCACGGGGTTGCCTTCGCCCTTATTTGGACCGCCCTTGCGCTGTACTCTGCCGCATCGTTGCCCAAAAGTCGCGCTCACCGCGCGGCGTAGTTGGGTTTTGACCCAATATGTAGGGTAGGCTAAGAAGATGTGGCACACACTGCGTTGGGTGCTACAGAACAACGAAGAGGGCTGTCATGGCTGGAACTGCATTGAATACTTTAGAGAAAGTCGCGATTGCCGGTGTGAGCATTGTGACTGTTGGGGTGCTATACGCGTTCTATCCTGGTGGTCTGAACGAACCGCTTAGCAAGATTGCAGCACAGCCACAGGCCGCTGTGGAGCAGCCGGAAATAGCTGTTAGCGCTGAAATTGCAGATGCCCCAGCTGAGACGGTTGTGACACCCGCACCAACTATTGAAGCCCCGGGAATTGTCGTGATTGAGCCTGCCTCACCGGAAGTTGCCCCTGCAGCCACGCCGCTGCAGGTTGGGTTCAGGGTTGATCCCGAAGGTATGGCGTTAATTGCAGGCACGGGGCAGGCGGGCAGTACGTTGGCCGTTATGCTGAACGGTGCGGAAGTCACGCGCGGTTCAATCGACGCGTTTGGCAACTTTGCTATTTTTGCGGATATTCCACCGTCTGAGGATGACCGCGTTCTGAGCGTGATGAGCGACCCCGATGGCGCGCAGATCGAAGACCCAAACCGGTTCATCATTGCAGGCGTGGGTGTCGCGCCCCAAAGCGATGGCGACAGTACAGATGAGCAAGTCAGCGAGGCCAAAGTGGTGATCGCCGCACAAGAAGACACAGTGAAAGTTATTCAAGGCCCAAGCACAGAGAACGCACCTGCGCCATCAACAGTGCTTGTGGATAGTATTGGCTATGACAGTACTGGCGAAGTGCAACTCGCGGGTCGTGCGCCCAACGATGGAAATGTGCGGATTTACATAGACGGTGCTATTGTAAGCGATGCGCCTGTTGCGGATGGTGCATGGGGTAGTGATCTGCCCAATGTTGATCCGGGAACTTACACTTTGCGCATCGATGAGGTCAGCGCAGATGGAGACGTCACAAGCCGCGTAGAGTTACCATTCAAGCGTGAAACACCAGAAGTTTTAGCTGAAGTAGCGCAAAATCAAGCGAGCTTTACAAGTAAGACAGTACAGCCCGGAGCCACCCTTTGGGCCATCGCCGAAGAGCGGTATGGCAATGGTGTTTTCTACCTGAAGGTGTTTGAGGCCAATCGTGCTGCAATTGACGATCCGGACCTCATCTATCCCGGTCAGGTATTCACAATCCCCGAGTAGCTTAGAGGCTGCTTGGATTTTGATCTAAGGCCTCCGGCGGGGATATTCGTGAACAAAAGAGGAGGGCTTAGCCAAGCTTGATTAGCGCATGGCGTTTTTTGCCCGCACTCAGTTTGATGGGGTATGCAAGTGCCGTTGCATCGATCATCATGCCTGCATCTTCAAGTGGTGCATCGTCAATCTTTGCGCCGCCTTCTGAGATAAGGCGTTTTGCGTCTTTGCCAGATTTTGCAAGTCCAGATTTTACGATCAGTTGGACGATACTGATGCCTTCTGCCACGTCCGATGCGCTGATTGTAAGGGTAGGAAGATCATCCCCGACGCCACCCTTTTCAAAGACCTCACGCGCAGTTGCCTCTGCCGCCGCGGCAGCTTCTGCGCCGTGAAGTAGGGTGGTGACTTCGTTGGCAAGGATTACTTTTGCCTCGTTGATTTCTGACCCTTGCAGAGCGCCAAGGCGCTCGCATTCAGCTACTGGCAGTTCGGTATAAAGCTTGAGGAACCGGCCAGTATCGGCGTCTGTTGTGTTGCGCCAGAACTGCCAGAAAAGGTAGGGGCTGAGCATATTTGCGTTTAGCCACACGGCACCATCTTGGCTTTTGCCCATCTTTTTGCCGTCCGAAGTGGTCAGCAGTGGCGAAGTCAGGCCGTACACTTCATTGTCGATCACGCGGCGTGTTAAATCGATCCCGTTGACAATGTTGCCCCATTGATCTGAGCCACCCATTTGAAGCGTACATCCATAGCGGCGGTTCAGTTCCATGAAGTCATAGGCCTGCAAGATCATGTAATTGAACTCGAGGAACGACAGGCTCTGCTCGCGGTCAAGACGGGATTTGACCGACTCAAAGGACAGCATGCGGTTCACCGAAAAATGGCGACCGATGTCGCGCAAAAACTCCAAGTAGTTTAAGGTATCAAGCCATTCCGCGTTGTTCAGCATCAGCGCGTCTGTGTCGCCATCACCGTAATCAAGATATCGGGCGAATACTTTTTGCATGCCCGCAATATTTGCATCGATCTGTTCAGGTCCCAAAAGTGGGCGCTCGTCTGAACGGAATGACGGATCCCCCACTTTGGTCGTGCCGCCGCCCATGAGGGTAATCGGCTTGTGACCCGTTTTTTGCAGCCAGCGCAGCATCATCACATTGAGCAAATGCCCTACGTGAAGTGACGAAGCAGTCGCATCATAGCCGATATAGGCTGGAACAATCCCGTTGCTCAGCGCCTCATCCAGCCCTTGATAATCGGTGCAATCGGCCAGATAGCCGCGCTCCATCATAATGGCGATGAACTCCGATTTTGGGTGGTATGTCATGGCGCTTCCTTCACGTATTTTCAAACCGTATAAGGGGGGAACGCCACGGCGGTAAAGGGGCTGAGGGGCACACAGGTTGAAAACAGTTATGATAAGATCGGTTGGTGCAATGTCGGGCACGTCTTTGGACGGTGTGGACACGGCCATTGTGCTCACGGACGGGGTGGAAATAGCTGGTTTCGGCGAGAGCGGCTTTCGCCCATATACGGCAGCGGAGCAAGATGTGTTGCGTTCTGGTTTGGGGTGCTGGCCAGAGGATGATCTGGCGGATGTGGCCGAACTGGTCGAAACTGTTCATGCCCAAGTGCTTAGCGATTATGGTGATGCGGAGTTATTCGGGTTTCATGGTCAGACCCTAAGTCACGATCCTGCAAACCGCCGGACATTTCAAATTGGCGATGGGCAGGTGTTGGCAGATGTGTTGAATGCGCCGGTCGTCTGGGACTTCCGCTCGGCAGATGTAGAATTAGGCGGGCAGGGCGCGCCGCTTGCCCCTTTTTATCATTTCGCGCTGGCCAAACACATCGGCGCGCAGGGGCCAGTGGCATTCCTGAACCTTGGCGGTGTGGGAAATGTCACATGGGTTGATCCGCTACGCGCAAAGCCTGAGGAAAGTGGCGCACTTTTGGCATTTGATACCGGTCCGGCGAATGCGCCGATCAACGATGTGATGCAGCGCCATTTTGGCAAAACATTTGATGAAAATGGCGAAACAGCACGTTCGGGCACAGTTGATGATGAACTGGTGCAGGCGTTTATTGCCCACCCTTATTTCAGCCAACTACCGCCGAAGTCACTTGATCGCGACAGCTTTCGCGGCGAACTTTCAGACATTGAACAGCTTCGCCCACAAGATGTTGTTGCGACGCTGACGGCGTGCGCTGCGGCGGCGGTCGCGCGTGGAGTTCAGTTTTTTCCTGAACCGGTGAGCCATGTGTACTTGTGCGGTGGCGGACGGAGAAACACCTATTTGATGGAACTACTGGCTCAATCCCTTGATGCAGAAGTGGTGGACGTGGATCACATCGGCATTGACGGCGATATGCTAGAGGCACAGGCATTTGCCTATCTGGCGGTACGTGTCGCGCGCGGAATGCCCACGTCATGTACGGGCACCACAGGTGTGGCTGCCGCTGTCGGAGGGGGGATTGTCAGCAAGCCGTCACCTGCAGCCACTTAGCGTGGTATATCAAATTCTGGCGCGGCAAGGGTGAAACCATCAAAAGTAAACCCTGGCGTGACAGTGCAGCTGACTAATGTGTAATCGCCTGTGGTGCGTGCGGCTTGCCAAGCATCTTTGGGCACCGTGAAATGCCCGTGCTGCCTTGCCAGAACATCACCGCCCAGAATGTGATCTATAGCTGGCCCTTCGTCTGCCTCAGCAATGCTCAACACAAGTGGCGCACCCGCATGATAGAACCAAATCTCGGTTGCGTCGACTTTATGCCAGTGACTGCTTTGCCCTTCTCTGAGCAGAAAGTAGATGCATGTGCCTTCAGGTCGATCACCAGACGCAGCCGTATTTTCAGCGCCCCAAGTCTGGCGGTAATATCCGCCCTCGGGATGTGGCTGAAGCTTTAGGTGGTCGATAATTTGATCGGCTGTCATGGCTATCTCCTGTCATGAAAAAGGCGCCCCTAGATCAAGGGCGCCCTAACTTCTTTTGTTCTTAAATATCCAAACCAGAGCGGTTTCTCAGGTCCTTCAAGACTTCAGGATTGAGCGACCAGAAAATTCTCCGGCCTCACCAAGCTGTTCCTCGATGCGGATCAGTTGGTTGTATTTGGCCAACCGGTCAGACCGTGCAAGGCTACCTGTTTTGATTTGACCACAGTTGGTGGCAACTGCCAAATCTGCAATCGTTGCATCTTCGGTCTCGCCCGAACGGTGTGACATCACGTTGGTCATGCCCGCACGGTGCGCCATGTCGACCGCTTTGAGGGTCTCTGTCAGAGTGCCGATCTGGTTCACTTTCACAAGCATCGAGTTGGCGGCCTTACGTTCAATCCCCATTTCAAGGCGCGCGGGGTTAGTCACGAAAAGATCATCCCCAACAAGTTGACAACGACCGCCAAGAAGTTCGTTGAGCGCAATCCAGCCTTCCCAATCATCCTCTGACATGCCGTCTTCGATCGAGAAGATCGGGTAGTCATCAACCAATGACGCAAGATAAGCGGCATTCTCTGCGGATGTTAGTGTTTTGCCTTCGCCAGCCAACACGTATTTGCCGTCTTTGTAGTACTCAGTTGCCGCGCAATCGAGCGCCAGCATGATGTCATCGCCTGCCTTGTAGCCAGCTTTTTCGATAGATTTCAGAATGAAATCAAGCGCATCACGGGTAGAGCTGATGTTGGGGGCAAAGCCGCCTTCATCGCCGATACCAGTTGAAAGGCCCGCGGCAGACAACTCACCCTTCAGTGTGTGAAACACTTCTGAGCCCATGCGCACAGCGTCGCGAATGTTTGTGGCCGACACGGGCATGATCATGAATTCTTGAACGTCGATCGGGTTGTCTGCGTGCTCACCACCGTTGATGATGTTCATCATTGGAACAGGCAAAACGCGTGCTGATGTCCCGCCCACATAGCGATACAGCGGCTGGCCCGTGTAGTCTGCAGCGGCTTTGGCAACTGCCAATGACACACCCAAGATGGCGTTGGCACCAAGGCGTGATTTGTTTGGTGTTCCGTCAAGTGCGATCATCGCTGCGTCGATTTCAACTTGTTCTGTCGCATCAAACCCAAGCAGTTCTTCGGCAATCTCGCCGTTTACGGCCGCAACTGCCTGCAATACGCCTTTTCCCTTGAAGCGAGCTTTATCACCGTCACGCTTTTCAACGGCCTCATGGACACCAGTTGATGCACCAGAAGGCACCGCAGCACGGCCCATCGTGCCATCTTCTAAGATCACGTCCACTTCCACTGTTGGGTTGCCGCGGCTGTCGATGATTTCGCGGGCGTGGATGTCGATAATTGCACTCATAATTAGGCACCTTTCAGTATGTCTGGGTTTAGCGTGCCTATACCAAGCACCACTATGGTTTGGAAGTCTGTTTCAAACGCGCTTCACGTAGAAGGGTGTAAATGCCGGATGTAACAATAATTGCGGCACCAATAAGGGTCAGCAGGTCAGGGCGCTCACCAAAGAACGTTGTAGCGATCACCAATGCAAAGATAAGTCTGGTATACCGAAATGGCGTGACATAGCCCACATCGCCCACCCGCATGGCGGCGACGATCATATAATAGGCAGCAACGCCAATCACGGTCGAGCCAAGCAAGACTGCCCACTGGACAGCGTCAGGCCGGATCATTCCTGCGCTAAAGATTAACATAAGCGCACCTGCAGGGATGAGCATGAAAAACGCGTAGGTGCTAAGCTGGAGTGACGTGATTGATTTTGGTACGCGACGGGTAGCGATATCGCGGGTGGCAAGGCCGATGACGCCCTGCACGGCAAAGAGTGATTTAGCATCAAAGCTTTCTGCGCCAGGGCGAATGATCAAAAGCACACCGCAAAAGCCCACAAAAATAGCCGCCCACCGACGCCAGCCAACTTGTTCTTGTAAAAAGAGCGCGGCCCCAAGCGTGACCACAAGCGGGGTGGCCTGCAAAATGGCAGATGCGGTCGACAGCGGCGTGAGGATGATCGCCGTGACAAAGCCAACCGTGCCGATCAATTCGCCGACATTGCGGATGATAACGGCCGGATGCAGCAGCGCTTGGGTCCAAAGGCGCTGACCTTGTGCCCAAGTCATCACAGCAAACATTGCGCCGCCCAAAAAGCCGAAGATAACAAGCAGCTGCCCCACGGGAAGGGTCCCTGCCAGTGTTTTGATCAGTGCGTCCTCAAGGGCGAAACCAAACATCGCGCCCACCATCAAAAGGGCGCCGCGCAGGTTATCGTTAAGGCGGACGGGTGCGCCGCTGGCCTTGAAGCTGGAAAAGGACATGCTCGCATCCGTTTGTTGTGGTGTGGTTGAGGCGGGGCAATATGCGCAGGCCTCGGGGTTAAAGGCCTAGCCCTTTTTGGGAACCCCGTATAGCTCCAAGCGGTGGCCGCGCAGCTCGTATCCAAGTTTGGCCGCGATCTTTTCTTGCAAAGCTTCAATATCGGGGTCCATGAACTCAATCACTTCGCCAGAATTCATATCGATGAGATGGTCGTGGTGACTACGGTCCGCGGTTTCATATCGGGCGCGGCCATCGCCAAAGTCATGTTTGTCGAGAATGCCCGCTTCCTCAAAAAGCTTCACGGTCCGGTAAACGGTTGCCAGCGAAATTTTAGGGTCTTCCGTCACAGCTCGGTTGAAAAGTTCTTCGACGTCCGGATGATCGTCCGCTTCTTGCAAAACTCCAGCGATGGTGCGGCGTTGGTCGGTCATGCGTAGGCCTTTTGCCTCGCAGCGCTCCAAAACGGTGGTGCCCATCGCCATGTCATCCTTTTATTTGTGCGGGACCATGCTTAGCTGTTGTTTGTCTGAGGCAAAAGGGGGCAACGCATTTTTGCGCCGTTAAGATTTTGTTCAAGCGGTCGCTCAAATCGGCTCTGCTACTGGAAATGCGTCAAAACGCCCTAGCCTCTTAAGGGTACGGCAATTTTTAATAACAAGGGGAATTGCACCATGGCCGCAAGTAACACGAAAAACACCTCCAACCGCCGTATGCGCATTATGGATCGGGCGGAATATGCGAGCAAACCCAAACCGCTAACATTCGGGCCGGATGAATTGGTAAAACCTGCCGTCGCGGCCATGTCCGAGATGAACTACGGCTCAGTGCTGGTCATTGACGATGACCGCAAAGTCATTGGCGTCGTGACCGAACGTGACATCATGAAAAAGCTGGTGAACGGCGCTTTGGACCCGTCCAAGACGAAACTGTCAGAAATTATGACCCGTGAGCCGCGCTTGGCCAAAGAAACTGATGATCTTGTGGATTGGCTACGAATTATGTCGAACGAGCGGTTCCGCCGCTTGCCAGTGGTGGATGAAGACGGGCGCATCAAGGCTGTTTTCACCCAAGGCGATTTCGTCAGCTACACATGGCCGGACCTGATGGGGCAAGCCAAAGAGTTGGCGAAAGCATCTGTTTTCAGAAACTGGCCGCTGTTCCTCATCGGCGGGGGCATCATGCTTTATTCGCTGTTGATGATCATTGTGGTGCGCTCAATCTAAGGTCGCGTTTAGGTGCCGCAAAATGTTGCGGTGACCTTTTCATAAGGCTCAGGGGGGCGGCGCAATGCGTCGCCGCTTTGCGGATCAAAAGGCGTTTTCAGCGCGGTATTGAGGTATTTCATTGGGCTCAAGTCACCGTTTACAGCAGAGGCGATCATGTTCTCTATTTGATGGTTTCGCGGAATAATGACCGGGTTCGCCTCTGCCATCACCTCGCGCGCGTCAGGTTCGCGCGCGACACGGTCGGCCCAAGCGCCGTGCCATTCAGGGTGCGTATCAAAACTATCATCGGTCAGTGCGCGGAAGGTGTTTGTGAAATCGGCGCCCTCTGATTGCATTGCGCTTAGCACCGTTTCAATCAGATCGGCATCTTCGGCTATGGGCGTGGACAGGCCAAGTTTGGCACCGAACACTTTAAGGTAATCAGCCATAAATATTTCGCCAAAAGTGCCGATCTCGTCTTGGAAGGCCTCAATCGCGGTGTCGCGGTTGGGTTCGAGGTTCAGCAACGCGGTGGCAAGCTGTGCACAATTCCATGCGGCCATATTGGATTGGTTTGAATAGGCGTAGCGGCCGGCTTGATCGATGCTGGAAAAGACCTGCATACCGCGGAACTCATCCATAAATGCACACGGACCGTAATCAATCGTTTGTCCTGCGATGTGGCAATTGTCTGTGTTCATCACCCCGTGGATAAAGCCGACGCCCATCCATTTTGCGACCAGTTCTGATTGTGCCTTCAAGACAGCGCGCAGCAATTCAAGCGGCGTGCCGACGTGCGGGTAATGACACGCGATGGTGTGTTCAAACAGCACCTGAAGGTTCGTGTTATCCCCCGTGCTTGCAAAATATTGAAACGTGCCTACGCGGATGTGGCTTTTGGCAACACGGCTCAGTACCGCGCCTGGCAACGGGCCTTGTTCGCGCAAAACAGACGCACCGGTCGCAACCGCTGCAAGCGCGCGGGTGGTCGGGATACCCAAAGCGTGCATTGCTTCGCTGACAACGTATTCGCGCAACACAGGCCCCAGCCATGAACGTCCGTCGCCGCCGCGCGAAAACATTGTGCGGCCTGCGCCCTTTAACTGGATATCTTGGCGCTGGCCTTCGCGGTCAATGACTTCGCCAAGTAGGATTGCGCGGCCGTCGCCCAATCGTCCGGCCCAATTACCAAACTGGTGACCTGCATAGGCCTGCGCAATCGGGTCCGCGCCATCTGGAATTTCGTTGCCACTGAAAATCTCTGTAACATCAGACGGCTCTACCTCAATGCAAAGGTCATTTGCAAGGGTTTCATTGAAGATCAACAGCTCAGGCGCTGGTGCTCTTTCAGGTATCTGCCGCGCATAGAACGCCTCAGGCAGGCGCGCGAAACTGTTGTCGAAGGGGATGTTAGTTTCGGGTTTCATAGGGTGCGCACCATTGTTTGATAGCCGTCGCGTGCGACAAAGCCCAAACGCTCATAAAGGCTAAGTGCACGTGAGTTTGTTTTGCCAACTTCCAGATGAATGGCTGTTACTCCGGCATCGGCCAATGTACGTGGTAAGCTGATTAGCACGTCACTGCCCATCCCACGTCCGCGTATGTTTTCGCGGATGAAAAATTCATCGATCATGCAAATGAGGCCGCCAAATTCAACTGACCATGTGAAAGTCACGATGACATAGCCAACCGGTGCAACTTTTGGCCCGATCAAATACACGCAGCCAAACGGACTTCCATCAAGAAGCGGCGCGATGGTTTGGCCGATCTGTGTTTCATCCGTGGTGATACCTTCACTTTGATGAAGCGCCAACACCATGGTGATGAGTTTGGGCAGAGCCTCAGGCCCCGCAAGATGTAAAGTTGTGCTCATGATGGGCCCTTTGATGAAGTGTGGGGCAGGGTGGCCAATCGTTCTGTTAACAGGGCGAAGAAGTCGTCTGCGTCAATGTTTTGCATGAAGGTTGCATTGGCTGCGTGTTCGGTAATCCGCCAAAAATCAACGACCGTCATACCAAGGGTCAACTCAGAGCCTGTTTCAACAGTTACGTTCACGTGGCGGCCCTCAAAAAGCTGAGGCGCAACGAGATAGGCAATCACGCAGGGGTCATGCAGCGGCGCACCGTCTGTGCCGTATTTTTGGGTATCGAAGCGTTCAAAAAAATCGAGCCACTCTGCGACTGTTGTGCCAAGGGTAGTGCCCAAGGCGCGAAAGGCCTCGATGCGCGGTTTTGTTGCAAGCGCTTTATGGGTGACATCCAGCGGCATCATCGTAATCGGCACGCCAGAACGCAGCACGATGTCAGCGGCCTCAGGGTCTACGAAGATGTTGAATTCTGCCGCTGGCGTGATGTTACCCACTTCAAAATAGGCACCGCCCATAAGCACGATTTCTTCGATGCGTTCCGTGATATCTGGTGCTTGCTGCATGGCTTTCGCGATGTTGGTTAGCGGCCCAAGCGGGCAGAGCGTCACGGTTTTGCTAGGCTTGGCGCGCAAGCTCTCAATGATAAAGTCTACGCCGTGCTCAGGGCGAAGCGTCATGGTTGGCTCTGTCATCACAGGGCCGTCCAACCCCGTGCCGCCGTGCACATGTTCGGCTGTAATTAGCGGGCGCGATAGTGGCACTTCACACCCTGCATAAACGGGTACGTCAGCGCGTCCCGCTAGTTCACACACCACCCGCGTATTTCGTTCCGTCAGGGGCAGTGGGACGTTGCCGGCCACGGCTGTTATCCCCAGTACGTCAATTTCGGGGCTTGCCAGCGCCAGTAAAATCGCGATTGCGTCGTCTTGGCCGGGGTCCGTATCGATGATGATTTTACGGGTCATATTTAAGCACCTTTTGCCATTTGTGCGCGCAGCGCCACTTTGGCTGCGTTCCACAGGCTGTCCATTTCGTCTAGCGTGCTGTCCTCAGGGCTTTTGCCGGCTTTGGCCAACTCTGCCTCGATCCACGCGAACCTTGTGGTGAATTTGGTGTTGGTGCGCCGAAGAGCCGCCTCTGGGTCAACGCCAAGATGGCGGGCCAGATTTGCCATTACGAACAGCAAATCGCCCATCTCATCTTCAATTGCATCGGCATCTTTATCCGCTGCGGCGTCCACCAGTTCGGCCGCTTCTTCTTTCAGTTTATCCAGCACTTGCGTTGTTTCGGGCCAGTCAAACCCTACACGCGCGGCGCGTTTTTGCAGCTTTTGGGCGCGTAGCAGGGCCGGCAGACCCAAAGCGACCCCGTCCAGAACACCAGCTTCGCCACGCTTTTCGCGCTCGGCGGCCTTGATGGTTTCCCAGTCTTTTTTTTGCTGCTCTGCTGACTTTTCGCGGTTTTGATCGCCAAATACATGGGGGTGACGGTCCAGCATTTTTTGCGCAATAGCGTCTGCCACATCGTCAAACGTAAAGTGGCCAGCCTCCGTGCCGATTTGCGTCTGATAGACGGTTTGTAGCAGCAAATCGCCAAGCTCTGATTTCAGATCAGCGACGTCATTGCGCGCGATGGCGTCGGCAACTTCATAAGCCTCTTCAATGGTATAGGGGGCGATGCTGTCAAAAGTTTGCTCTATATCCCACGGGCAGCCCGTATCTGGATCGCGCAAACATTCCATGATGTGCAGTAAGCGTTTGATGCCGCCGTTTGGCGAGTGGATCAGCTCATGATTTTGCATTATGTACCTCCTCAAGCGCCTGTTTGGGGCAACATATGCATTCAGCGCCCAGAGTTCCAATGCATTCGAGGCGCAACGTTTGATCAACGGACTTAGCGGGCCCGCATTCGGCAAAGAGAGGCTGATATGAAGCGAAAAGGAAAAGTGAAAGTGATCTTCAGTATTGTGATTGGCATTGTGGCAAGCATCGTAGTTGCTGCCGCCTACATTCGTTTGGCGCCTGTATCTGTGGCCCGAGCGCCGATTCCTGCGTCATTGACGGTGGGGGAGTATCCCGTCGCGGGGGGGCATTATGCCGTGCGCAAAGTCACGGATGTTGAGGCCGCATTGGCTAAGGTTACGTCTGCACTATCGGCCTTGCCGCGCACGCGCAAAGTTGCGGATGGACCGGCTACATTTGTGACCCGAAGCGCGCTTTGGGCGTTTCCAGATGTGACGCGTGTTTGGATTGACGGTGACAAAGTGCATATCGCAGGGCATTTGATTTACGGCAAATCTGATCTGGGCGTGAATAAAGCGCGGATCACGGCGGTCTTGGCGCGCTCAGGCCTCTAAAAGCTTGCGTGCTGTTCTGGCATTGGGCACATAGGGCGCATGATCCCAGCTGATACCCTCGCGCAAATTTTGCAACGCCACGAATACCTTGAAGCCGCTATGTCCGAGGCGGGCGCAGATATTGCGACTTTGTCCAAAGAATACTCTGACCTTGGTCCCGTTGTGGCACAGATCAATGCCTACCAGCAGCTTTTGCAGAACTTAAGTGACGCAGAAGAAATGATGTCTGATCCAGAAATGCGTGAGCTTGCGGAGATGGAATTGCCGGATCTGCGGGCGGCTGTTCCCGACGCGGAGCGTGACCTGCAACTTGCGCTCTTGCCAAAAGATGCGGCTGACGCGCGGCCAGCAATGATCGAAATCCGTCCGGGAACAGGTGGCGACGAGGCCGCACTTTTCGCAGGTGATTTGTTGCGCATGTATCAACGATATAGCGAGGCGCAGGGCTGGAAATTCGAAATCATCGAGCATCAGGAAACTGAGCTGGGCGGTATTAAGGAAGTGACTGCACACGTGCAGGGCGCGGGTGTTTTTGCCAAATTGAAGTACGAAAGCGGCGTGCACCGCGTGCAGCGTGTTCCGACCACTGAAAGCGGCGGGCGTATTCATACTTCTGCGGCAACGGTGGCTGTATTGCCCGAGGCCGAGGATGTAGAACTACAGATTGATGCAGGCGATCTGCGCATTGATACGATGCGGGCCAGTGGTTCAGGCGGACAGCACGTTAACACAACCGACTCCGCCGTACGTATTTTGCACATTCCGACCGGCATCATCGTGGTGAGTTCGGAAAAATCGCAGCACCGTAACCGCGAAATTGCGATGCAGGTTTTGAAAACACGGCTTTATGACATGGAACGCCAGCGGGTCGATGATGCACGTTCCGCTGACCGCAAAAGCCAAGTTGGCAGTGGTGACCGGTCCGAGCGCATTCGTACTTATAATTTCCCGCAAGGCCGTATGACAGATCACCGGATCAATCTGACGCTTTACAAGTTGGACGCGATTATGGGCGGCGATCTGACCGAGACCATTGACGCGCTAACTGCTGAAGCACAGGCAAATCTTTTGGCCGAGATGAACGGATGAGCACGCCCGCAACGGTGCAATCTGCTTTGATGGCAGCAATTGTGCGGTTGCGTGAGGCGGGCGTTGCTGAGCCTGCACCTGATGCGCGCCGCCTAATGGCCCACGCGCTTGGCATCGCTGCATCGCGTCTGACACTTCACAGCCATGATACAATTTCCGCGCAGGCGGCGGTCACTTTTGAAGCCTACGTCGATGCGCGATTGGGCCATCAACCTGTGGCACAAATCATCGGTCGACGCGCATTTTACGGCCGCGAGTTTGTTGTGACCAAAGATGTGCTCGATCCGCGCCCTGATACTGAAACGCTTATTGAGCGGGCGTTATCTGCGCCTTATTCAAAAGTTCTTGATCTTGGCACAGGGTCGGGGTGCATTCTTGTGACTTTGCTTGCTGAAAATCCGGCCGCGACGGGTGAGGGGGCCGATCTTTCTGCGGCGGCTTTGGCTGTTGCTCAACAAAATGCTGCGGCCTGCGGTGTGGCGGACCGTACCGCATTTTACCGCTCGGATTGGTTGAGTGGGGCGAGCGGCCCGTATGATCTGATCGTTTCAAATCCGCCTTACATTGCCGAAGATGAAATGGCAGGACTTGCCCGCGATGTGCGCGAGTGGGAGCCGCATATGGCGCTGACACCTGGCGCCGATGGGCTGAAGGTCTATCGCGTTCTGGCGTCTGATGCGGCGCAATTTTTGACAGCAGATGGGCGTGTGATCGTCGAAATTGGCGCAGGTCAGGGGGCAGATGTTGTGGTGCTGTTTCAGCAGGCGTTATGGATAAATGTCGGCTTGTTTAAGGATATTAACGGCAAGGACCGCGTTGTGTGTGCTCAAAAGTCACCAGCACAGGTGATTTAAGGCATTAAATACACAAAGTTTGTGTCTTTTGGCTTGCGACTGCCTGCGCCAAGTGCTTTTGTCTACCTAGCGATGGGGTTGGAACCAGTTCGATCATCGCTGTTAAGCTGACACTGCGAATATTGGAAGCCGCGACGCGCTTCTTTACGCATGTATCACGTATAAAATGGACTGCGCCGATGTGAGGCGCCACTAAACGGGCCATCGATACCTTATGAGATCATCTAAAAACCGCTCGCGGAACAAAAGCCGCAACACTAATCGCCCGTCCGGTGGCAACGTCATTAACCGCGTTTTTGACAGCTCTGGTCCCGAAGGCAAAGTGCGCGGCACCCCTCAGCAAATCATTGATAAATACACACAACTAGCTCGCGATGCCCAGCTTTCCGGTGACCGCGTTGCCGTCGAAGCGTTTCAGCAGCATGCTGAACATTACTTGCGTATCCTTGGCGAAGCGCAGCGTGAAGTTGAGGCAAAGCGCGAAGAGCAAGAGCGCCTGAACCGCGAGCGTCAAGAGCAACGCGACCGTGAACGCCAAGAGCGCGCCGAGCGTCAGGAACGTGAAGGCGGCCCCGTTGAGGCATCGGAAGATGCCAGTGAGGCACCCTCTGAGCAAAATGCGGACGCAGATGCGCCAACTTCTGAAGATGCACCGGCTGAGCGCCCGAAGCGTATCCGCCGTCCGCGCAAGCCTCGTGTTGCGAAAACAGATGAAAATGGGTCGGCAGAGGCAGCTTCAGAGCCTTCAGCTCCGTCAGAGGCCCCTGCAGCTGAGCAAACGCCCGACACATCCGCAGCCGAGTAAGCTGTTAAGCGTCTACAGACTGCGCTGAATGCGGCCAAGCTGCGCTTAGCATCACGTTACTCCACTCAACCAGCAGCTACGGCGCGGGCGAGAGCACAGAATTGTTCTAGCCCAACTGTTTCAGCGCGCTCGGTCGGTTTGATACCTGCTGCAATAAGGCGGTCCTCGATATCGGGTGCCACGCCTTTGAGTGATGCGCGCAGCATTTTGCGGCGTTGGTTAAATCCTGCCGCCACAACCCGTGATAACACCTTGGCGTCCGCCTCAAACCGTGGTTTGGGAAGGGCTGTCAAATGCACCACTGCTGAATGCACTTTCGGTGCGGGTGTGAACGCCTCTGGTGGCAGTGACATCGCGATACGCGTATCTGCGCGCCACTGGGCCAAAACGGCCAGTCGTCCGTAGGCTTTGCTGCCCGGTTCCGCGACGATACGCATGGCGACTTCGCGCTGGAACATCAACGTGAGGCTGCTCCAGAATGGGGGCCATTCAGGTGGGGTTAACCATCGCACCAACAACTCTGTACCCACGTTATAAGGAAGATTTGCTGCAATTCGGATGGGCGGCGTCAGATGCTCACGCGGGTTCACATCAAGCGCGTCACCGATGACATAGGACAGCCGGTCGGGGTAGGCGGCGCTGATTTGATCCAGTACGGGCCCACAGCGGGGGTCTTTTTCAATTGCCAAGACGCGGCGCGCGCCTTCGGCCAGCAACCCACGGGTCAAGCCGCCGGGACCAGGTCCGATTTCAAGAACATCGCAATCTGTCAGTGAGCCTGCCTGCCGTGCAATTTTTGCCGTAAGGTTCAAATCTAACAAGAAGTTCTGGCCAAGGGATTTTTTGGCAGACAGCTGGTTTTCCGCAATTACATCTGCAAGCGGGGGAAGGGTATCTATCTGGGCCATAAGCTATTTTTCTGTTGTAGCGGGCGCGGCGTTGCCCGTTTTTGCATCGGCCATTTTGTGTGCCGTGTTCAGGGCGGCGATAAGACTATCCGCATCTGCAATACCTTGGCCCGCAATGTCAAAAGCGGTGCCATGATCAGGTGAGGTTCTAATAAAAGGCAACCCAAGGGTGACGTTGACGCCGCCCGAAAAATCAAGCGTCTTGATCGGGATAAGCGCTTGGTCGTGATACATGCATACCGCCACATCATAGTTTTTGCGTGCGGCTGCGTGAAACATTGTATCGGCTGATAAAGGCCCCGTGATGTTCATGCCTTCACGGCGCAAGGCATCTAGCACTGGGGTGATCATGTCGATTTCGTCGCGCCCCATGGTACCACCTTCGCCCGCGTGGGGGTTTAGGCCTGCCACCGCAATCCGCGGGGCGTCTATACCAAGGTCACGTCTTAGCGCGCGGTGGGTGATCAACAGCGTGTCCGTTAATCGCGCTGCGGTCAGCTGGGTCGGGACGTCCTCAAGGGGGATATGAATGGTGACAGGCACAATGCGAAGCGCGTCGCACGCCAGCATCATGACAACCTGATCTACGCCTGCCAATGCTGCAAGATATTCTGTGTGACCTGGGTAGACAAAATCTGCACCGTCTTTCAGCGCTTTTTTGTTTATGGGCCCTGTGCACAACGCGCTGGCTTCACCCGATTGCACCAAGGACACACCACGCGCGATGGCTTCGATAACACCGGCTGCATTTCTGCGGTCTGGCTGTCCAGCTATGTTTTCGGCCGGAAAAGTAATCGGCAGAACAGGTAGCGCTTCGGCACTTACGTGCACTGCGTCTTGGGGGGTATGTATCTCGCGGATGGGAATGCCGACCGGTATGTGTCGTGGGTCACCGATGTAGAAAAACGGCTGTCGGCCCCGCAAACGGTCCCATGCCTTGGCGGCAATCTCGGGGCCGATGCCAGCGGGTTCACCGCAACTAAGCGCGATTGGGGCTTTTTGCTGTGCGGTTTGGGTCATTTCCTATTGGTCAGTAATGATCGCATCTGCGCGTAGTTCGGCCAAGAAGCCCTCGGCCAACCGCTCAACACGTTCGTTCAAAAGTGAGGTGCGGATGGCACCACGGTCTATGTTCTCGCCAAGTTGGGGTGTGCGACCGCATAGCATCAAAAACACCAAGGTATCGCCACCGGCGCGCGTTAGCGCAGTTGAAACTTCGTTGTCGTCCAGTTTGGCTAGCTCAAGCGCGATGTCGTTGGGGATATCTGAAGTTGCCAGCGCACCGCGGTCCAAAACGCGCGCAGGTTGACCTTGGGCAACGCCGTAGAGATCATCGCATGTATCGACGCTGGCACGGATTTCTGCAGCGCGTTTGAGCCCCGCTTCAGAGCGCCCGCCAGCGATGTAATAGGCCGCATAGTCGATTGCTGCAGGGGCGGGGCTTGGTGCGCTTGTTTCTTCAATGCCGCGCAGTTGAAACAGGACGACGGCTTCGCCGGATGAGATGGGCTGTGTGACCGCACCGCGCTGCAGGGACAAAAAGCGCTGTGCGATGGCTGGTGGAAAGTCCGACAGGGTACGCCAGTTCAGCCGGCCACTGTTTTCGCGGCTGTTTGACAGTGAATACTGTCGTGCCAGCGCTGCAAATTGTGCGATTGATTGAACCTGTGAAATCTCTTCCGCGCGCGCGCGGGTTTCATCTGCGACTTCTGGTAAATTCGCCAACACGATCTCGGACAGCAGAACTCGTACGCCCCCCGCTTGGTTAGCTGATGACAGGGCGATGCGGCGCTCGATCTCGGTGTCGGTGACTGCCGCGCGGGGCGCAAAGCGTGCCCGGACAAACTCGCGCCAACCGATGCCAACTTCGACGAAACTGCGAAATGATTTCTGGTCTACGCCGTCTTGGGCAATTGCGGTGATGAATTGTTCAAGTGTGAGCCCACCGCGACCTGCAAATTCTGCCATCCCTTCAAGAACCTGCTCGCGGTTTGGAGTTATCCCCGCTGTTGCAAGTGCGTCTTGCTTGAGCCGGTCATCAATGAGTTGCTCGCGTGCCAAGTCTGCAGGGTTGCCCGGCGCATTGAGTACTTGCAAAAAGCGCGCCCGTTGATCCAACTCGTAGCCGGTGATGACAAGGTCGTTCACCTTGATCGCGGGAGCGAATTGGTTTTGCGCCAGTGTCGCCGAGGAACAGACAACAAAAGCAAAAGCCACCTGTGAGGCGCTCTTGGCGAAACGGGAAAACGATTTGATCATTGTGCTGCTGGCCTCAATTACACCGGTGCGATTTTTTCATTGTGCCACGAGAGCGGCCCGTGCTGAACCCTTTAAGTGACACGGTCAGGTCGAAATCGGTCGTAGGATCTAAATTTGTCGATGAGGTAAAGCGCCGTGAGACTGCGGCACCGACAACAATGCATTCATTTTCGTAACTTACACCAAAACCGGCGCGCGCTGCGGTGCCTTCGTTGAAATCATAGCGCAGATCACCCTGGGCTGACCAATAGCGGTCAAAGCGGTAGCTGCCGTCTAATGTCAGCTCTGCAAAATCGGTGTTGGGAAGGTCTGTGTCCGCTTGTGACCAGTAATAACTGCTGGCCAAACGCCAATCCGTGGTTTGATAAGACAGGCGCAGATCATTGCGTTGAAATGTCAGATCGTCTTGCACGACAGCGCGGTTGGTCAGTGTCAGCGCATCGTTGAATTTAACTTGTGCTGCCAGCAGCCATTCTGAGCTACGGTTTGCCAGCCCTGTTGTTGCAGCGAAATCATCATCTGTATCCGCGCGGAAACTTTTGCCCGCACTAAGTGCGTAATGCCAGCCATCCTTTCCTGTACGGGAGTAGTTCAAGCCAGCCGTCGTGCGTAAACCTGTCTCAACGGCATCTTGCCCGCTGAAACGGCTAAAGGACAGCAGATTACCTTCGTCAAATTCTGAGCGTGTGCTGTCTTCGTTGCGCGGCGTGTCACCCAAAGTGTCTGCCCATGAAAGTTGCAGTACTGGCTCAAGGATATGCGTCGCTTGGTCCGTGTTTTTCGTAAGCGGATACCGCAGGGTGATCGAACTTGCAGGTGTTGCACGGCTTAGGGTGTCAGCCTCACCAAGATCGTTTCCAGAGGTGTAGATATCCGCGCCAAAGTGTGCGTCAAAATCAATCGCAAAGCCGCCCATGACCCAGCCCTTTTGATAGAGGGCAGCAGCGCTGAGACGTGTGACGTCGCGGCCGGCGGGGGCAAAACTAAACGGCGTTGCACCTAATTGAACCGCAGCGTCGGTGCCCGAAAATCTTTGATGTGCGTGGATATCGCCGCTGAGATCAAGCGTGCCACCGCGAACACTTAGGCGCTTTGTATAGCGCAGATCGCCCACAAGTGGCGGAAGCGTTGACGTTTGCTCGCCTGAGCGGAGTGATTTGAAGTACGTCAATGTTGCATCAAACGCATCATCTGCACGCACCCTCTCAAGGCTGATGGCGCTGTCGAGGCGGTCTTTTAAGTTATAGCCGTAGTCGATCAAATATGTGTTGTCGGATGTTTGTTCGATATCAAAACTGAGCGTGTAATCCCGACCTAAGTTGAATGATCCGCCCGCAAAAAGATAGTTGCGTTGCCCGGGTACAAGATCATCGTCGGTCAGCGCACCGCGCACATTCAGATCACCACTGGCAAAGGCTTGTCGGTAACGAAATTCGATTGTTGCGGTGGATGACGAAAAATAGGGCGTCAGCGTCAGGTCTTTGTCGTCCCCGATCGGTATAAAATACGGCAGCTTCAGACCGGTTCCAAGCTGGCTGTTCGTGCGCAGGCTTGGCACCAAAAAGCCAGCAGCCCGATCAAGCGTTGGATCAGGCAGGCGAAGTTTGGGAAGATAGAACACGGGAATATCCAACACGCGCAACTGAACACTGTCGAAGTAAAGTTGTCGCGCGTCTTGATCGTGCACAATTTCTTTGGCCCGCAATTGCCAAAGCGGCAGGTCATCTGCTCCGCAAACGTGGCAACTGGTGACTGCAACTTTGTAAAGCTGAGTGTAACGGCCGCTTACGCGGTTCACTTCGGTCGCTGCAAGCTGTAACTGTTCGGCCAGAACCACCCGCGCGCTTTCCAGTACACCGTCACGCAAATCCTGGCTGATTTGCGCCTCGTCTGCCACAACGATTGTGTCGCCGTCGACCAACGTCAGTGGTCCTTCAATGCGCAATTTGTCAGTGGCTTGATCGTAAACTACCCGCGATGCCTTTAGGCGCGTTGAGCCGTAAAGAACTTCAACGGCCCCCGATGCGACCAGCTGATTTGCGCCGTCAAAACTGATGGTGTCGGCAACTAATGTTGCGTTTTGTGCCGCGGCAGGGCCCAGAGAAGAGAGCAAAATGCCAGCGGATAGGCTCAAAACACGCAACATCATCCGTCCTCCAAATGAAGCAGCATTGCAATTGCCAAACAGATCGCAGCAATTGGGGGTGCCCATGCGGCAAGGATAATTGGAATTTGACCGTTTTCACCAAGTACCTGCGCCAAGTTGCGCAAAAAGAACGCCCCAAAGCCTATCATGATTGCATAAAGCACCATCTGACCGGTCTTGTCAAAACGCACATGGCGCATGGTGAACACGGCCCCAATAAGGACCATTGCGATCAAAAATAGCGGCAGCGCCAACTCCATATGATACCAGATACGGTAGGATAGCGCCGAAAAGCCAGCGGTTTCGAGATCTGCGATGAAGCGCGGCAGTGCCCATATTGGGACAGCACTTGGGGCGCCGAAACTATCTTGAATTCGGTCGCGCGTGAGATCCGTTGGAATGGTTAACATTTCTGCAGTGATCGCGGTGCGTTCGGGGTTAGGGTCGTTTAACCGCCATGTCTTTGCATCGCGCAACCGCCAAGCCCCGTCGGTTAAAACCGCTTCAACGGCATTGACCCGCGTAGTGGGCAGGCCGTCCTCGGAATAAGCCAAGAATATCGCATTGACCAACCGCGTGCCGTCGGCGCTTGATTGCTGTGCGTGGATCACGGTTTGCCCGCGCAAATCGCCCTGACGTAGCCAGAGCCCTTCGTCTGAAACAGATAAAACTGAGGCCGCGCCGTCTGTGTAGCGCGCAGCGTTCTCCTCGTATTGTTTGGAGGTTGCAGCAACCAGTGGGTTTAGGACGCTCACGGAGAGCGCACCAAGCCCCGCGGCTACGACGATCGGTGCAAGAAGCGACAGCAACGCACTTCGCCCCGCCGCTCGTGTGATCACCAGCTCTGATGTGCGCGCAAGGCCCAGAAACAGCGTCAGTGTGGCGATGATCGTGATGAGCGGCAAAATGGTGTAAAGACCCGACGGCACGTTTAACGCGGCCAGCCCAAGGATGCCTGCAAAAGACACATCCGCATCGCTGAAACGGCGAACCTGTTCGAGCACATCAATCAACAGAAGGACTGCAAAGAAGATAGCGCCAACCACCAAAAAGCTGCGCAGAAATTTCATTGCAAAGTATAGGTGTAGCGTCATGTGGTGATCTCCCGCGTACGGCGGCGCAGCAGGCTGGGGCGAGCTGATAGCCACAAAAGGGCGATTGCAACCACGGTGCCCCCGAACGCTGGAATATACATAAGTGGCCAGAGGCCTGCCTCCTCAAGCACTTTTGCGGTGACAATGTTCTCGCCGAGTTTGGTCAAGATCAATGCGATGGTCGCCCATACGACGCGGGGCCAGATGCCAAACCTGCTGAAGCTGCCCACCATCAAAAACGCAAATCCCATCAGTGCAGAGACAGGGGCCAAAAGAGGGCGCGCAAACCGCAGGTGGGCTTCCGTGATCAACGTGGCGCACGATGCGCCTGTTTCGTCTTGCACTGCAGCTGTCGCCGCGAGCAGCTCTGACGTGCTTAACTCATCCACTTTGCGTTTACCTGTTGGAGCCGATGAAATCAGCCCGCCGATATCGTAAGCGAAATCAGCAAAAGTGGTGATCGATATCTGATTGGTTGAGGCGCGGCGCGTTTGCGCTTGGCCATCGAACATCACCAGTTTTGCGCCGCTTGCACCCCGCACTAAAAGCGCTGACTTAGCGGTGTATGTCACGCTGCGTTCCGGGTTTCGCGCATCTGATAGGAACAAACCAACCAGTTCGCCACGCTCTGTGATGTCACTAATGAATAGCGTCACATCTTTTGCTGGGTGTTGGAATTGTCCCGCACTAAGCAGTTTGGCGGCGATATTTTGCGACACTTCCGCAGTGCGATCCAAGAGGCGTGCGGTGCTCATAGGCATCAAAAAATGCGACAGCAGTGACATCAAAACCGCCACGACCATCCCGAACACCAAAACTGGTCGCGCAAGCCTGAAGCTGGAGTATCCAGTGGCTTGAACCACCACAAACTCGCTCTCTTGGCTCATTCGGTTTGTCACATAGACCGCTGCGGCAAAGCACGCGATGGGCAGAACGGCGGCGATTGCTACGGGCAGCGTAAGTGCGGAAAATTCAAGGAACACCAAAGCGGTTTGCCCGTCACCGATCAGTTGGTCGAACAAGCGCACAGCGCGGTTGACCCAAAGCACAAGCACCAAAACAAGGCTGAAAAACCCGAAATGCAACATAAGTTGGGACAGCATGTAGCGGTCAAACCGGGGCATTGGCGCGCACGAGGCTCCTGATCTTGATGTGGGTGTCGGCAGACTGTTGCTGCATACTAGCCCATGCATACGGCAGGCGAAACTCGTTTCTGGTCAATCCTATGTCTGCACGCTAGCTATAGGAAAAAGGTCGGCGTGAATGCCGCATGAGTTTAAAGGGACCCCAGCCATGACTGATTTGATTACCGTCACCGCATCTGAAACCAATCTAGACGCGATAGCCGCACACACCGGCCGCGTCGTCATTTTTGTGGATGCAGAAGGCAAGCTCGATCAGGCGGGGCGCCGTGTGAACCGGCTAAGCAAAGGAGCTGTTGAGCGGTTTGTGTGCTCGGATGCGTTTTCTGACATGAAAGCGACGGACACTACGGATTTGGCGTGGCCCGCAGGTATGGCCGCAAGTGCGGTGCAAATCATCAAACTGGACCGCCGTGCGGATGCACCTACGGCGCGCAAGGCGGGTGTGCAAATTGGCAAAGCAATTGGGGCAGGTGATGTTTTGGTAATGGCGGGAAGTGCCAAGCACGCAGATCAGATCACGCTTGGTGCGCTGCTGCGCGCATATCAGTTTCAGGACCACAAAACCGCAGAACCCAAAACTTTTGGCGCTTTGAACGTTATGGCGAACAAGCCAGAGACACTTGATGGTCAGTTGGCTGAGTTGCGTGCGATTGCTGAGGGTGTGTTTTTCACCCGCGATTTGGTGACAGAGCCTGCAAATATTCTGACAACAACAGAATTTGCGGACCGTCTTGCCGCGCTGACGGCCCTTGGCCTTGAAGTTGAAGTGCTTGAAGAAGACGCTCTTGAAGAGTTGGGCATGCGCACCCTGTTGAGCGTCGGTCAAGGCAGTGCATCACCGTCCAAAGTGGTTGTGATGAAGTGGAACGGCGGCGGTGATGAAGCGCCCTTTGCCCTTGTTGGTAAGGGGGTTGTGTTCGACACTGGCGGCATCAGCTTAAAGCCTGCAGGCGGCATGGAAGACATGACGATGGACATGGGCGGCGCGGGCGTCGTGGCAGGCGCGATGAAAACGCTGGCCATGCGTGGGGCCAAAGCAAATGTAGTGGGGCTGGTCGGGCTGGTGGAAAACATGCCAAGCTCAGCAGCTACGCGCCCGGGTGATGTTGTGCGCTCCATGAAGGGCGACACAGTTGAGATCATCAATACTGATGCAGAAGGACGCCTCGTTCTGGCGGATGTGCTTTGGTATGCCCAAGAGCGGTTCAAGCCAATGGGCGTGATCAATTTGGCTACCCTAACCGGTGCCATCATTGTGGGCCTTGGCCATGACAACGCAGGTGTGTTTTCAAACGATGACACGCTTTGTGCAGACTTTTTGGCTGCCGCAGGGCTTGAGGGTGAAGGGGCATGGCGCATGCCGATGGGCCCTGAGTACGACGCTCAGATCAAAAGTGCTGTTGCTGATATGAAAAACGTAGGCACACGTGCGGCAGGTAGCATCACCGCGGCGCAATTTCTGCAACGTTTTATCCACGACGGCATGCCTTGGATTCACCTCGATATTGCTGGTGTGGCAAGTGTGAAGGCGGATACGGCCCACGCGCCCAAAGGGGCAACGGGGTGGGGCGTGATGGCTCTGAACCGTTTGATTGCAGATACTTACGAAGCATAACGTGGGCGAAGTTTACTTTTACCATCTAACCCGCGCGCCGCTTGAGGTTACGTTGCCAACACTGCTCGAAAAAGCGGTGGGGGCAGGAATGAAATGCGTGGTGCGCGGGACTGAAGCCACTGATTTGGAGGCGCTGGACCTGGCAATTTGGACCGCGCGCGACGACAGCTTTTTGCCCCACGGCGTTGCTGGCGGGGATCATGATGCGGCGCAACCAATTTTGCTGACTAAGGGCGCGCAAGCATCTTATCCGAACAACGTCAACTGTCTGATGTCAGTTCACGGCGCTGAGGTGACCGCCGATGAGGCTACAGCGCTTACGCGGGCGTGCATCCTGTTTGATGGCAATGATGGCGCAGCACTTCAGCACGCGCGGGAGCAATGGCGCAGCTTAACCGGTGCGGGCGTGACGGCGCAGTATTGGTCTGAGGAAAGCGGTAGGTGGGAAAAGAAAGCCGAGCACAAGCCTGACTAGACGTCGGTAATATCTTTGGCGCTGTGCGTGGCTATTTTGGATTGGTAATACTGCAGCACATGCAGACGAATTGCCGAGGCCAGCCCAATATCGACACCGCGTGTCGCATCAATTTCAGCCGCTAACACATTGATTGGTTTGTTATTCTCTGCAGCTATCTGGCGAAAGCTGTTCCAAAAAGCATCTTCAAGCGACACCGAAGTGCGGTGCCCACGCAGGGTAAGCGAGCGTTTCGTAGGACGCTCAGCCATCAGTTTTATGACCGTCCAAATGCTTAGAGAGCTGTGCTTTAAGTGCGGCAGTGATGGTTTTCTGGCTTTTGCTTTGGCCAAATTTTACAGCGTTTTCATCAGCGCGCGCCTTTTTGTCGGCGCGCGCCTTGGCCTTGCGGGCCTTGTTTAGGTTGATGACGCTCACTTAGGGCTGATCATCAATTCAGGGCGGACAACACGGTCGAACGTTTCGGCGTCTACAAAGCCCAACGCGATCGCTTCCTCTTTCAGGGTCGTGCCGTTTTTATGCGCTGTTTTTGCGACTGTTGTTGCGTTGTCATAGCCAATCTCGGGGGCCAGCGCCGTTACCAGCATCAGCGATTCATTCATAATGCGCGTGATGTTGTCGGTATTGGCTTGGATGCCCGACACGCAGTTATCGGTGAAGGCAACAGAGGCGTCGCCCAACAATTGCATAGATTGCAACACGTTATAGGCCATCATCGGTTTGTAGACGTTCAACTCAAAGTGACCTTGGCTGCCTGCAAAACCCACGGCTGCGTCATTGCCGAACACATGGGCGCACACTTGGGTAAGGGCCTCGCATTGGGTTGGGTTCACTTTGCCGGGCATGATGGATGAGCCAGGTTCGTTTTCGGGCAACATCAACTCGCCCAAACCACAGCGCGGACCAGAGCCTAAGAGGCGGATGTCGTTTGCGATTTTGAACAGGCTGGCCGCAACGGTTTTCAACGCGCCGGACATCTCGACCATCGCGTCATGTGCGGCGAGGGCTTCGAATTTATTTGGTGCTGTTACGAAAGGAAGGTTCGTGATGGCCGCCATGTTGGCTGCGACTTGCTCGCCCCAGCCTTGCACGGTGTTCAGGCCGGTGCCTACAGCCGTGCCGCCTTGGGCCAGCTCATTGATGCGGGGCAGGGCAGATTTGATGCGCTCAAGCCCCATCGCAACTTGATGCGTATAGCCAGAGAATTCTTGGGCCAACGTCAGCGGTGTCGCGTCCATGGTGTGGGTGCGGCCAATTTTAATGATGCCGTCAAATTCTTTTACTTTTGCTGCCAAGGCCGCGTGCAATTTCTCAAGGCCGGGGATCAATACGTCGCGCGCTGTCATCGCGGTGGCAATGTGCATTGCGGTCGGGAATGTGTCGTTTGACGATTGGCCCATGTTGCAGTGATCATTCGGGTGCACGGGATCTTTTGACCCGATGACGCCGCTCAAAATCTCGATGGCGCGGTTTGCGATCACCTCATTGGCGTTCATGTTGGACTGCGTGCCAGAGCCAGTTTGCCAGACGACCAGCGGAAAGTTGTCATCGAATTTGCCCGCAACCACTTCGGATGCGGCTTGGATGATGGCATCGCCCAATTCTTTGGGCAGCTTGCCGTTGTCCATATTGGCTTGTGCGCAGGCTTGTTTGATCACACCCAGTGCACGCACGATCGCGATTGGTTGTTTTTCCCAACCGATGGGGAAGTTCATGATGCTGCGCTGTGTTTGTGCGCCCCAATACTTCTCGGAGGGAACTTCTAATGGGCCAAAGCTGTCGGTCTCGGTGCGGGTGGTGCTCATGATGAAATCCTGTTCGTATACTTTTGTATGCCGTTTAGCGCGCAAAGATGCGCCGCGCAATAACTAGCAGACGCTCCTGGCTGTCGTTGGCTTAGGTTTTGCGGAAGCTATCAAGGCTCACAACGTCTGCCTTGGTTTTGGGGGCGTCACTGTCCGTGGCACGGTTGGGGCTGCTTGCTTGGGTGACAGGCAGCAAGTCGACGTCATCTGGTAGGTCCAAATCGGTGTCTTCCAGATCGTCTTCATCACCGTCTTGGCTTTCAAAGCGCAGGCCAAACTCAACGGAAGGGTCCACAAAAGTTTTGATCGAGTCGTATGGAATATAAAGTGGCTCGGGGCTGTCGCCAAAGTTCAAAGTGACCGCAAAGCCTTCGTCGGTGACGTTCAGGTTGTCGAACCAATGCTGCATGACGACGGTCATTTCGCCCGGATATCTATCTGATAGCCAGTCGGCAATTTCCACGTCCGGATGCATAGTGTCGAACGTGATGAAAAAATGGTGCTCACCGGGCAGGCCGTTCGCCGCCACATCGTTTAAAACGTTCTGGATCAAGCTGCGCATCGCGCGGTGCATCAGGTTTCCGTAGTCAATTGAGCGATCCATAGATGCGGTTCCTTTGAGGCCATCTGTCAACTGGCTTTTACCCTACGTCCCCTTGCGGTGAAGTAAAAGGGGCGGGACTATAATTGATGCAAGATTTGCTGCGTCGGTTTGGCAAGGCCGCGAAACTGGCCGTAAACCATGACTTGATCAAAAGTGTCATTTAATTGTATCTTTTGATGAATGCCGCGCAAGATGTTGTGCAGCGCCATATCAGGCCACTGCCAAATTGGCTTATTGTCTTTGGGGGACGCAGTAATGGAAAAGCAAGGTTTTGCTTCGGGGTTAAAAGGTTTCGGATTGGTTGGTGTCGGGGTAGCCTTTGGGTTGGGCAGCGCTTTTTTGATGACAGATCAACGGGTTGATGGATCTGCGCCGCTAAGTATGCAAACAGATGTAGAAGTCACGCGACAGCAAGCGGAGCCGCTGACGCTGAGCACGATCTCAACTTTGCAGTCGGTGGTTGCCAACAGCCAAACAGAGCTGAGCCGCACAGATGATTTGTCACCAGAACAGCTTGAAGTGGTCGCCTTTTTCGAACGCTCCGCACGGCAATTGAATGAAAGTGTGAAATCCGAGCGTGGCCAGCTTTTGCACTTTGATAACATGACAATCGATAAGCTGAATGTGCGGTATTATTACACGTATAACTCCCGCTACGATCAGATTGACCGTGAAGCTGCTTTGGCCGAACAAGCCCGACTGGTCTATGACAACATTTGTACTGACACGGCTATTCGCACTCTGATGGATGAGTATGGGCTGAATTATACGTATCGCTATATCTCAAGTGATTTTCGCCATGTGGGTGAGGTAAACGGCAGCATTAAAAGTTGTGCATCCTAGCATTCAAAGTGGCGTCTATGGATAGGATATTGAAAGGTAGGGAAGTGCAGGTTTCTGTTGCCAGGTACCTGCGAACCCCGCCTAAAGCTGCTAGGCCTTAGGACTTAGAGTTCAGTATTACGCGCTGCTTACGCTGCGAGTGCTACTGGAGCTTTGTTGTCATTTGCAACTAGCTTAAATGTACCGATAACGGTGGTAACTCACCGAAACAAAGCAAACCCCTTTAGACGTTCGTCGATCCTATTTCGACCCCACAATCCCGAATGACCTCCCCAAATGAAGGATGCCGCCGGAGGTAATATGGTGGAGTCGCCGGGTACCGCCCCCGGGTCCGATCCGCTTATTACGAGCGCGTTTATGTCCATAGTCCCCGAAGAGACAGTCCATACATAATCGGCTGGCTGTGGTTTGCAACAGGTAGCTGGTGTGATCGCAGGATTTATCCGCGCGTCTTCAGGTCAGGCTATGTTCCCAAAGCAAAAAGGCAGCGGGTATCGCCTCAAAAGCGAAGAACGTCAGGGCTTTGCGAAAAGGGGGGGCGTCAAGAATAAGGGATAGCGCACGGCCCGTTGCAGCACCCGCGTATATAACCCCAAGCATAAAGTAGGCGGACGCGCTGCCGGTGAACAGGCACGCAAATCCAACGGCCACAAATAAGGCGCCAACGCTGGCGCGCATTTCTGACAGGCCCATTGTTGTGTGGGTGGTTTCCAGATCAAGTGCGGAGGCGGTGTAACGGGGGGCCAAAAAGCCAAACGCCCCAAGTGCAATGGTCAACAGTGCCAACCCGATCGAAATATACTCTACCATAACGTCCTCTGCGTTTTTGCTCTGTGGCATAACATAGAGGTGATCTGGCAGATAGCGAGGGGCGCGTACGCCCGTCGCTGTTCTAACGGCTCAAACGCTGGGCTTAGAAGCCAGCTTTGATTTTCTCAAAGGAAGCGACCATCTGCTCGCGGATTGCGTTCTCAAGAGGCAGTTGACGCAGGATCGGAGCGTCAATTTTGCCCATGCCAACTTCATCAAGGATCGCTATGTCAAAGTCTGCCATAGCCTGTGCGTTGCCGTGGCCATAGCCCCATTCGTTGACCATGTAGTCAGTCACCTCTGGTTGAAGCCATGCGTTCATAAAGTCGTGCGCTTTTTGCTCAGAGCCGGGGCCGTTTTGCAGGTTCACGTAGCCACAGAACCACAGCGATGATCCCTCTTTGGCTTCGCGTTGGTAACCGATGGGCGCGCCATCAGCCGCCATCATCACGGGAGTTTCGTTCCACGCCCATGAAATCAGGACTTCGCCAGTTGCCATCAGTTGCGCCAATTCTGCACCGTCTGCCCAATAGGCGCGGACATTGGCGTGAGCCTTGCGCATCCACTCGGAAGCGGCATCAACTTGCGCTGTGGTTGCGGTTGTCCAGTCAGTTACGCCAGTTGCCAAAAATGCCAGTGAATAGGCATCGTCTACGTTGTCAGGCAAAGATGTGCGGCCTGCGTATTTTGGATCAATGAACACCTGAAGGCTTTCGATATCTGTAGCTGGCACTTCTTCAGTGTTATAGGCGATTGCGGTAGCACCTAGGTCAGCGGGGATAAAGTAAACACCGCTGTCATCTGCAAAGATCGGGTTTTCTTTGTAGGCCGTATCTACATTTGCGTAGGCTGGAATTTGTGAAATGTCCCATGGTTCAATTAGGCCAGCATCACGCCACTTCTCAACAGATTGCGAGCACGGGTGACCTAAGTCTGCACGAAAACCAGAGCGCAACTTTTGAAACGCTTCTTCTTCTTCGCCAAAGAACGCAAAAGTGGGGATATCGCCATGTTTGGCAGTGTAATCGGGGTAGAACCCTTCTTCTTCGTAGCCGGACCAATCAAACACGATCAATTCAGGATCAGCGGCAAAAGCAGTGGTGGCAAACAGCGCAGCGGCTGAAGTCAAAAGTAGGCGTTTCATTGGAATCCTCCGACGGGAAAAATCAAAAATAGTGGGTCGCGACAATGAATAGTTTAGTGCGCTGCCCCTACAGGGAAAGTGGCGCACCGCGCAAGTGATTAGCGTCCTGCGCGGGCGGTAAATACGGTGTCTGCCATTGCGTTGGTTTCGCTGGCCAGAGTTTGCAGCACACGGTCTGCTTCCACGGCGTTTTCTTGCTCAATGGCGTTCGCTAAATCAGTGTGTAGGCGAATGATTTTATCACGGTCGCGCGCGGTGAAAGTGATCATGTTCATCAAGGGCTGCATGGCCTCTACGGCACCGGCCAGTTGATACGACAAAACCGGATTATGGGCTGCATCCACGAGCGCACGGTGAAAAGCCACATCCGAGGCGCAGAATGCCTCGTCAGAAAGTCCGCTTTGTCCTTGGCGGTGAATTTCAGCCCGCATGGTCACAAGGTGATCGGGCGTCCTGCGTTTGGCGCTAAGCGGCGCGCAAGCGCGCTCAAGCGTAAAACGCGCTTCGCAGGCCGTGGCAAAATCAACTTCGTTCATGGACAGCAACAGCGTGGATGTTGTGATCTGCTGTGCATAGGCATCCGCATAGTTGAGCCGTTTGACAAAAGCACCGCCTGTGGCGCCCCGCTGCGTGCGGATCAGCGATTGCGCCGCAAGCCGCTTGAGGGCTTCGCGCACTGTTGATCGTGACACATCGAACTGCTCGCAAAGCTCAATTTCCGAGGGTAATCGCTCATCAACGGGCAAAGTACCGTCGATAATGGCATCTCGGATCGCACCGGCAATTTGCGCCGACAGATCAGCAGAGGGATCAAGCTTCGTTTTCATATGTCTAACAATTATCTATTGCGTAATTTTAAAAGTCTGACATTTAATTTTGCACAGGTCGAGTCGCTTCGACACAAGTGAAAGACAAATACGAAAGATCCGCGTCATGGTCGCAATCCGCAGCATTCTTTGGCTCTCGTTTTTTGCCGTTATTTTGGCGTCATGGGCGTTTTTGTACATGATGGCGATGATGTCTGGCGTTGACCTTATTGGCCGCCCCGTTGGGATGAACATGATGCCGATGGAGACGTTCGGCCCGCTTTTTGCGATGTGGGCAATCATGATGGCGGCGATGATGTTGCCCACGATGGTGCCAACTTTGCGCGCCTATGAAGACCTAATGCAAAGTGCAAACGGCACACGCGCAGGCTGGCTTGGGGTGCTTTTAGGATATGCGATTGTTTGGGTGGCGTTCGCGGCGTTGATTACCGCCGCACAATTGTGGCTGGCATCTGCCGGATTGGTCGACGAATTGGGCATTGCGCCTACATGGCTTTCCGCAGGGCTGTTGGTCGTAGTTGGAGCTTTCCAGTTCACCCGCGTCAAAGAAGTTTGCCACGGGGTTTGCCACGCGCCGACGATGTATTTCTTGGGCCACTGGCGCACTGGTGCGCTTGGTGGTTTGCGCATGGGGCTTGGTCTTGGGGCGTTTTGTGTCGGGTGTTGTTGGGGCTTCATGGCGCTTGGCTTTGTGGGGGGCGTGATGAGCCTTTTGTGGATGGGGGCGGCAACGCTCTTTATGGTGGTTGAAAAATTGCCACAGCTGGGCGCATTCGTGACGCGCCCGATGGGATATGCGCTGATCGCAGTAGGCCTTGGGCTTGGCGTCAGCAACGTACTGTAGCGCGCATCTTTGCGCAGATGATCTGACCGCGCGATTTGCGCACAAGCGAGGAGGGCTATGTCGATGGCCACGACAGAACAACGGACCGAAAGTGATCGCATCGCGATCTCCCAACGGATCGACCAGAAGATGGAAAACAACCCTCTGCGCCGCAAAATGCGTCCGACGGATTGGGCCATTAAGGGCGAGCTTTTCCTCAACTGCTCATGCACAGTATTTTGCCCCTGCGTGGTGAGCCTTGGCGCGCATCCCCCCACCGAAGGGCACTGCCACGCGTGGATGGCGATTGCCATTGATGAGGGTCACTTTGAGGGTGAAGATCTTGCAGGGCTTAACGTAGGTTTGTTGGTCGATATCCCGGGCCGTATGGGCGAGGGGAATTGGAAAGTTGCAGCCTACGTTGATGAGCGCGCAAGCCAGAAGGCCTATAACGGCATTCTCAAGATTTTCAGTGGTCAAGCGGGCGGTACTACCGGTTTGTTCACTTTCCTTGTCTCTGAGATCATCGGGGCTGAGCGTGAGAAAGTTGAAATCGTCCGTGATGGCACCAAACGTGGTCTTTATATCGGGCGCAAGATTGCAGGCGAGATCGAGATGATCGACGGCGCCTCACCGGATGAGCCCGTCACGATTACCAACTCCAAATATTGGATGGGTCCAAACATCATCGCTGCAAAGGGCCTAAAGTCCAAAGTGCGCGACTATGGCCGCGTTTGGGATTTTGGCGGCATGTCCGCTGAGATTTGCGCAATTGACTGGGCCGGTCCCAAACCAAAATAGGGCCGGAATTTATGACATTATAGCTTCGATAAGCCAAGGATAAGGAACACGATATGGCTTTGATTACTGCTTCGCGTCGGCTTCGCCGCACGCCGTTCTCTGACGGTGTGGAGGCGGCAGGTGTAAGTGCCTACACAACTTATAATCACATGCTTCTGCCAACTGTGTTTCGCAGTGTGGTCGAAGACTATCACCACCTTAAATCGGCTGTTCAGGTCTGGGATGTGGCCGCTGAACGTCAAGTCGAAGTGCGCGGCCCTGATGCAGGTCGCTTGCTGCAAATGCTGACGCCGCGGGATTTGCGCGGGATGCTGCCGGGCATGTGTTATTATGTCCCCATGGTCGATGAGACCGGCGGGATGCTGAACGATCCGGTCGCGGTTAAACTGGCCGAGGACCGCTATTGGATTTCTATCGCGGACAGTGACTTGCTATTTTGGGTCAAAGGCATTGCGTATGGCTACCGCCTTGATGTGATGGTCGATGAACCTGACGTCAGCCCCCTGGCCATTCAAGGGCCCAAGTCCGATGATTTGATGGAGCGGGTCTTTGGTGAGGCCGTCCGCAACGTGAAGTTTTTCCGCTACGGCGTGTTTGAGTTTCAGGGGCGCTCGCTTGTGATTGCGCGCTCTGGCTATTCAAAGCAGGGCGGTTTTGAGATTTATGTGGAAGGCAGTGACATTGGAATGCCGCTTTGGAACGCGCTTATGGAGGCGGGCAAAGACCTTGATGTGCGCGCAGGCTGTCCCAATGGGATTGAGCGGGTCGAAGGTGGTTTGCTGTCCTATGGCAATGACATGACCCGCGATAACACCCCCCATGAAACGGGGCTTGGTCGTTTTTGTTCAACCCAAACAGCGATTGGGTGTGTGGGCCGTGACGCGTTACTGCGCGTCTCCAAAGAAGGGCCAGTGAAGCAAATCCGTCCTCTTGAGATTGAGGGGGCAGTGCCGCCCTGTGATCGTGCGTGGCCTTTGATGGCGGGCGATAAAGTTGTGGGGCAGATCACATCCGCGGCCAACAGCCCCGATTTTGGCACAGGCGTCGCTATCGGCATGGTGCGTATGACCCATTGGGACGCAGGCACCAAGCTGACAGCCCAAACACCTGATGGGCCGCGGGCCGTCACGGTGGCTGAAAAATTCTGGATTTAATGTATGGCGCGGCGCGGGGCACCATCGTGCCGCGCCCGTGCAAAGACTAAAAAGATATAGGGAGATGAACATGTTTAAAGCACTGGTGGTCAACAAAGACGACGAAGGCAAAACACACGCAGCCGTTGAGGAGCTGAGCCTTGATCAGCTTCCGGCCGGTGATGTGGTTGTGGCCGTTGAATACTCGACAGTGAACTACAAAGACGGTCTGTGCATCGGGCCGGGTGGCGGTCTTGTGCGCAACTACCCCCATGTGCCGGGAATTGATTTTGCAGGCACCGTCGAAACATCTGATGACCCGCGTTATGCTGCAGGGGATAAAGTTGTTCTGACAGGCTGGCGCGTTGGTGAGGCCCATTGGGGCGGCTACGGGCAAAAAGCGCGTGTCAAAGCGGACTGGTTGGTGCCACTTCCCAAAGGTCTCGACACACGTCAGGCTATGGCTGTCGGTACGGCAGGCTTTACCGCGATGCTGGCCGTTATGGCGCTTGAAGATCACGGCATCAAAGACGGGCCAGTTTTGGTCACTGGCGCGGCTGGTGGCGTTGGGTCCGTGGCTACAGCCATTCTGGCAAACCTTGGTCATCAAGTTGCGGCTGTGACGGGGCGGCCCGAAACTGGCGCTTATCTTGAAAGTCTTGGGGCGTCCCAGATTGTAGCCCGTGAGGAGCTGAACGAGACCACAAAACGCCCCCTTGAGGCGGAAGCATGGGGCGGCTGTGTTGATGCGGTCGGTGGCGAAATGCTGGCCCGCGTGCTTGGCCAGATGAAATACGGCGCATCGGTTTCGGCTGTTGGTCTTGCTGGTGGCGCGGGTTTGCCAGCTACTGTTATTCCGTTTTTGCTGCGCGGTGTGAACCTGCTTGGAATCGACAGTGTCATGCAGCCCTTTGAGGCACGTCAGCGCGCTTGGCAGCGTATCGCCACCGATCTTCCGCTTGCAAAGCTGGAGGACATGATTGTTCCAGCGACGCTTGCCGATCTGCCGTCCCTTGGTCGTGACATCTTAAAGGGCCAAGTCAAAGGGCGTGTCGTGGTGGATGTTGCCGGAAGCTAACAAACTTCAATATAATAAGTTCGGACGGTGTTGAAGGGTCAGAAGACTTCTTGCTGTCGCAGTGGCAGGGCTGGTGGCCGGTGTTCTACTGGGCGTGGTGGATCGCGTTTGCGCCCTTCGTGGGGCTGTTTCTTGCGCGCATCAGTCGTGGTTGGTCGATCCGAGAGTTTGTGCTTGGTGCGATGATCGTACCTGCGTTGATGTGCTTTGTCTGGTTCTCATGGGCGGGCGGCACGGCCATTGATCTTGAGTTGAATGGCGGTGCGAATGGCGTGATCTTTGGTGCTGCTAACGGTGACAAGATCTTTGCGATGACCGAATTCATGCTTGTGTCGATTGCACAAGCATTAGCGTGGGGTATGGCGTTGTTGATCGTTGTGTTGCTGATGACGTTCTTGGTGACCTCTGCTGACTCGGCGGTGTTAATTGTGAACACAATCAACGCGGCCGGTGACGAAGGGCCAAAAGCACGTCCGCACATTATGTTTTGGGGTGCGGCACTGGCGCTGGTGGTGGGCGGTTTGCTTATCTCAGGGGGTACATCTGCGATCCAAACAGCAATGGTGATCGGCGCGCTACCATTCTCGGTGGTGATGGTGTTGATGTGCATCGCGCTGATCAAGGCTATCTATAATGACGGTCGTCGTGAGGCTGCCGGTGTTGCCACAACGACAGCTGAAATGAGCTCAATACCGGCTGAGTAATTGATCTGTCAAAGCTATGTTTACGCCTTGTCGTTATTGACGATGGGGCGTTTTCATTTGACGGTATTCTCTTGCATACCGCCCCATACTATGCAAGTTTCTGCATATGATAATGGACCTTGATTTTGTGCGTGCGCAGTTCCCCGCGTTTGCCGAGCCTGCACTGCGCGGGCGTGGGTTTTTCGAGAATGCAGGCGGTAGTTATACGTGCAGGCATTCGGCGTGGCGGTTGAACCGTTTTTACCGCGAGCGCAAAGTCCAACCTTACGGTCAATACCCTGCGTCTGAACTTGCGGGTGCCGAGATGGATGAGGCGCGCGAACGGCTTGCGCGTCTGCTTGGCGTGCAAACTGATGAGGTAAGCTTCGGTCCGTCGACCACCCAGAACACCTATGTGCTGGCCCTAGCTTTCGGGGCATGGCTGACCGAGAAGCAAGCAATCATCGTCACGGACGCAGATCACGAAGCCAACAACGGTGTCTGGCGGCGATTGGCTGACCGCGGCATCGATGTGCGCGAATGGAAAATGCGCCCTGAGACGGGCATGCTTGAGACCGATGATCTTGAAGAGCTGATTGACGAGCGGGTCAAGCTGTTGTGCTTTCCTCACGCCTCTAACGTTGTGGGCGCGCCGCATGATGTGTCGGCCATCTGCAAAATAGCGCGCGAGAACGAGATATTCACTTGTGTGGACGGGGTTAGTTTTGCGCCCCATGGCTTGCCGAACATCAAAAAGATGGGCGCAGATATATATCTGTTTTCGGCCTATAAAACATACGGTCCGCACCAAGGTATCATGGTGATAAATCGTAACCTTGGGATGGCGCTGCCGGGCCAGGGCCATGGGTTCAACAACCATGTCCTTTACAAGCGCTTCACGCCAGCGGGTCCAGATCATGCGCAAGTCGCCGCCTGTGCGGGGATCGTGGATTATTTCGACACGGTTTATGAACATCATTTCAAAGCGGGGCGTGACGCGACAGGACGTGCGGAGTCAGTTGCAGCCTTGATCCACGAGACAGAGCAAACAGCGCTTCGCCCCTTGATGGCGTATCTTGAGGGCCGTGACGACTTGCGGGTCCTTGGGCCGATTGACGAGCAAAAGCGACTACCTACTGTTTCGGTTGTTGTGGACGGTCAAAGCGGCGCAGACGTGGCGCGGCGCTTGTCGGATAAACGCATCATGGCCGGTGGCGGGACGTTTTATGCCGACCGCGCACTTGAGGCACTCGGCGTCGATTTGGCCCAAGGGGTACTTAGGCTGAGTTTTGTGCATTACACATCCACCTCCGAGGTTGATTTGCTGATCCAAGCCCTAGATCAAACGCTTTGAAAGCGGCCTTGCCGCGCGCGTTGACGGCAGGGGGCCATTTTGAGCGAGCAGACACCAATCATCATGTGGTTCCGGCGTGATTTACGCCTCTCAGATCACCCGGCACTGACGGCCGCGTGCGAAACGGGGCGGCCGGTTGTGGCCCTGTTCATTCTCGATCAAATTGTCGAAACTCTTGGTGCGGCGCCGAAGTGGCGTCTGGAACAATCGCTTGGCGCGTTGCAGGCGTCCCTTGAAAAGATCGGTGCGCGTCTGGTTTTGCGCCGTGGGAACGCCCTTGAGGTTCTCAAAAGCGTGATCGCCGAAACCGGCGCGGGCTCTGTCTACTGGTCACGGCTGTACGATCCTGATGCGAAAGAACGTGATACGGATGTTAAATCTGCGCTCAAAGACCAGGGCATCGATGCGCGCAGTTTCGCAGGCCATGTGATGTTTGAGCCATGGACGGTCGAGACGAAGACCGGCGGATTTTATAAAGTATACACCCCGATGTGGAAAATGGTGCGCGATCGCGATGTGCCTGCACCCCTGAGTGTGCCGACCAAGCTGGCATCGCTATCCCAAGAGGTTGCGTCCGATGCGCTTTCTGACTGGGGGCTTGGGCGTGCTATGCACCGTGGTGGGGCGATCGTGGCACAATATGCCCGTGTGGGTGAAGATGCCGCCCGCGCACGTCTTGATAGCTTTATCGAGACACGCGTTCAAGGCTACGACACCAATCGTGACCTTCCTTGGAAAGACGGCACAAGTGGTTTGTCTGAAAACCTTTCTTTGGGTGAAATCAGCCCGACGACATGCTGGCACGCGGGTCAAGCGGCGCTGCATCAGGGCAAAGCAGGCGCAGAGACATTCCTCAAAGAGCTGGTTTGGCGCGAATTTGCATATCATTTGGTGCACCACACCCCACAGATTGTCTCGGAAAACTGGAAACCGGACTGGGATGCATTTCCGTGGAATACAGACGAGACCTCTGAAAAAGTGCGTGCTTGGAAGCAGGGCCGCACGGGCATTCAATTCGTAGATGCGGCGATGCGTGAGATGTATGTGACGGGCAAAATGCATAACCGCGGTCGCATGATTGTGGCCAGCTACCTGACCAAGCACCTTCAGTGCCATTGGAAGATTGGCCAAAAATGGTTCGAGGAATGTCTAACCGATTGGGACCCTGCATCAAACGCAATGGGTTGGCAGTGGTCATCGGGGTCGGGACCGGATGCCACGCCGTATTTCCGTGTGTTCAACCCTGTGACGCAGCTCGATAAGTTCGATAAAAACCGCGACTACGTTAGTACGTGGATTGCTGAAGGGCGTGCGAGCCCCGCAAAGACTGCGCTACAGTATTTTGACGCGATCCCACAAAGCTGGGGGCTGGCCCCTGATGCGCGTTATCCTGAACCGATTGTGACGGCTGAAGCAGGGCGTAAGGCAGCACTTGGGGCGTATGAAAACCGTGGTTTTTGATGATCGGACTAAAAAATACGTCTTTGAAGAAGTTACCCAGCGTTAATGCGCTTGGCTTTGTAAATGATTGCAATAGGTTACACTTCCAATTCCGGCGCCTGTCAGGCAAAGTGGACACAAACGATATCAGCTAGGAAGCACGCATGATCCTGACCACGACACAAGGGCAAGCAAATCTGCCCCGTTATTTTACCCAAGTGTTTTCTATGGCTCAAAGCATGTCTCGCGGACAGCTTGATATGATTTTGCCAGACGGCCGTTATTTTCGCGCAAGCGGTGCGGCGGCGGGTTTTGTGGCGACAGTTCATATTCACAACAACGATTTGTTTGGCCGGCTGATCCGTGAAGGCGATCTTGGATTTTGTGATGCGTATCTCGACGAGTGGTGGTCTACACCGGATTTGCAGGCGTTCATGGATTTGGTGCATGACGGCAATGAGGAAATGTATGACGGGTTCGCGGGTCAGGCGCTTGTTCGGATCTACGAAAAACTGCGGTTTTGGTTGCAATCAAATTCCAAAGGCCAAGCCCGCAAAAACATCAGCTATCATTATGATTTAGGTAATGATTTTTACGGGTTATGGCTTGATGATACGATGACGTATTCATCGGCTTTGTTCAAAACAGGGCAAGAGAGCACGGAAAAAGCGCAAGAGCAGAAGTATGCCCAGTTGATTGATGAGATGGGCGTCAGTGCCGGTGATCATTTGCTTGAGATTGGCTGTGGTTGGGGTGGTTTTGCCGAATACGCCGCCAAAGAGCGCGGCCTAAAGGTAACAGCGCTTACGATCAGTCAGGAACAGTTTAACTATGCCCAAGAACGCATTGAAAAGGAAGGACTTTCTGATCTTGTGACGTTTAAACTGCAAGATTACCGTGACGAGCAAGGCACATATGATGGCATCGCCAGTATTGAGATGTTCGAAGCAGTTGGTGAAAAATATTGGCCTGTTTATTTTGAGACGCTGCACAAGTGTCTGAAGCCCGGTAAACAAGCGACGCTTCAGATCATTACCGTCGCGGACGAGCGGTGGAGCGTTTATAAACGTGGCCCAGATTTCATTCAGAAATACATCTTCCCCGGCGGCATGTTGCCCGCGCCGCGTATTCTCAAATCACACGTTGCCCAAGCGGGGTTGACCGTGGCCAAGTCGATTGAATTTGGTGAGAGCTATTCGATTACGTTGCGCCGCTGGTACGAGGACTTCAACGCCCGTTGGGCAGAAGCGGCGGCCATGGGTTTTGATGAGCGGTTCCGCCGGATGTGGAACTTTTACCTGACCTCTTGCGCGTCGACATTTGATAGCCGAAACTGTGACGTAACGCAGATCACTGTGGGCAAACCTGTTTAAGGTTTTGGATCACGGCAGGTCGTCTTGTGTTGTAACTCGTGCAGTAGGGAGTGTTGGTAATGCCAACAGCAGGTCGTCTTGTTGCAGCGGCGGTGTTGGCCGCGATGGGGCTGTGTGCATCGTTTCTGATTGCACCGCTGATGGTGGAAGATCCCCCGTTTGAATGGTTTGCACAAATCAATGCAGCAGCGGGGTTTGTGGTTGGCTGGACGGTAATCGGCCCTCGGATCAAGCCCGCTGCAAAAGGCATCGTTGTTCACGGGCTGACTGGCGCGTTTGCGTGGGTTTTCTGGGCGCTGTTGGCGCACTCAACGATCAAAATGCTCGAGCTATCCTTACGCAAGCAATACGACCAAGCGATGGAGGCAGTCATTGCTGTTTTTGAAATCGCCTTTGAAGACCTGCAGGTTATAGCCAGTGGCAGCGTGATTTTTGTTGTGCTTGGCGGAGGTATTTTGGCCGGTTATCTGGGCGCAAAAGCGGCGCAGACTTTTGACAAACCAGGCTTGCCCTAATGCCTAGTGAAGTGGACAATGAAGAAGATATGCCAACTGAGAACGGGTCTTTGATTGTCTACGGAACGCTGCGTGACGCCGCATTACGCGAAGTAATCCTAGGCCAGACTGATCATTTGCGCCTTAGCGACGTGATGCTCGAGGGCTATCGGGTCAGCCAAGTAAAAGGCGAAAGTTTTCCAATCATTGAAGCCGCAAAAGGCCAATCGGCGAAAGCGCTGCGCATTGATGGCCTTAGTCCGAATGACCGAGCGCGTTTGGATTTTTACGAGAGCGGTTTCGCCTATGATGCGGTGCAAATTGACGGGGCGGACATCTACATGTCCCCGCGTGGTCAATGGCAGGCAGGAGGACCGTGGTCCCTAAGTCAGTGGCAGAACGACTTTGGCGCAGTTAACCGAACGGCTGCTGCGGAAGTGATGAGTTATTTTGGCCAGCTGAGCGGTGCGGACGTGGCCGCGCGGTTTGGCATGATCCGCGCACGGGCTGCCTCAAGACTGCGCGCCGAAGCGGGGAGCGGGCCTGTAGATGGCCGCCTGTCGCGCGATGATGTCGCACTTTTAGAGCACCGCACACCGTATTTTAATTTCTTCGCGATGGATGAGATGGATCTATCATTCAAGCGTTTCGATGGGTCAAGCAGCCCCGTTGTGACCCGTGCGGCGTTCAAAAGTGCTGATGCTTCGATTGTGCTGCCCTACGATCCGGTGCGCGATAGGGTCCTTTTGGTTGAGCAATTTCGCGTGGGTACGTATCTGCGCGGTGCGTCTGATTGCTGGTCTATGGAGCCAATCGCAGGTCTTATCGATGCGTTTGAGGCGCCCCAAGATGCAGCGCACCGCGAGGCTATGGAAGAAGCGGGGCTAAAGTTCAGCGCGCTTCATACTGTTGCTGAGGCCTACCCAAGCCCCGGTTCATCGACCGAGTTTTTCTACCTTTACGTGGGAACCGCTGATTTGCCGCATGACATCACGGGCATTGGTGGAGAAGTAGGTGAGGCCGAAGATATCGCCTCGCACCTTCTGAGTTTTGACGCGTTTATGAAGGTAGCTGACGGGGGTGGTTTGAAAAACGCACCGACTTTACTTTTGGCTTTGTGGCTGGCGCGGCACCGCGATGAGCTTCGGGCAGGGACTGCACAGGCACACTACTGATCGTTTGGGCTTACGCGGCTTAATTCGCGCGCTAATTGGTTGAGATCGGGCCCGCGCTGGCCTACATCTGAGACAATACCAAAATAGAAGGGACCGCTCGATGCGCGTTGTAAAAGATCTCGCTGACGCAGTCGGCAACACCCCGTTGATCCGCCTCAAAGCAGCAAGCGCTGCCACGGGCTGTGATATTTATGGCAAAGCTGAGTTCCTGAACCCTGGACAGTCAGTCAAAGACCGCGCAGCACTTTATATTATCAAAGACGCCGTTGCCCGTGGTGATCTGAAACCGGGTGGCACAATCGTTGAGGGTACGGCAGGTAACACCGGCATCGGACTTGCCTTGATGGGCGCCTCAATGGGCTTCAAGACCGTCATCGTTATCCCTGAGACTCAAAGCCAAGAAAAGAAAGATATGCTTGAGCTGGCTGGCGCGACTTTGGTTCAGGTCCCCGCGGCCCCTTACAAAAATCCGAATAATTATGTGCGTTATTCAGAACGGCTGGCGAATGAACTGGCCAAGACAGAGCCAAATGGCGCTATTTGGGCGAACCAATTCGACAACGTTGCAAACCGCCAAGCCCATATCGAGACAACGGGCCCCGAAATTTGGGAGCAAACCGGCGGCAAGGTGGATGGCTTTATCTGTGCTGTAGGTTCTGGTGGAACGATGGCCGGCGTTGGTATGGCGTTGCAAAGCAAGGACGTAAAGATCGGCCTTGCGGATCCAGATGGTGCGGCACTTCACAGCTTTTACACCACTGGCGCGCTTGCATCCAGCGGGGGTAGCATCACCGAAGGGATCGGGCAGGGGCGCATCACTGCCAATCTTGATGGGTTCACGCCCGATATGTCGTTCAACATCCCGGATGCAGAAGCAGTGCCGATCGTATTTGATTTGCTCGCAAACGAAGGTTTGGTCCTTGGTGGTTCAAGCGGTGTTAACGTGGCTGGCGCGATGCGTATGGCCCGTGAAATGGGGCCGGGCCATACGATTGTGACGATCCTGTGTGATTACGGCACACGCTACCAATCCAAGCTCTTTAACCCAGCGTTTTTGCGTGAAAAAGGCCTGCCTGTACCAGAGTGGCTTGATCAAAAGGCAAATGATATTCCCTCAGTCTTTGAAAGCGCTGAGTGAGCTTGAACGACATTTACCGCAAATCATTCGGTGAGACATGAATACAGAGCCTCTTTTCCTAACAGATGCCTATCTGCGTGATGCGACCGGCAAAGTCGTGAGCCACACGCCTGAGGGCGGTATTGTGGTCGATCAGACAAATTTTTACGCAACGGGCGGCGGACAGCCCGGCGATAGTGGTCAGATCACGTGGCAGGGCGGTGCAATGAAGATTGCGACCTGCATCAAAGGCGAGGGGGCCTTGATCCTCGTACCTGCCGAGCCGACTGCCCTACCTGCTGTCGGCACGCAAGTTACGCAAACATTGGACTGGGAACGTCGCCACCGGATGATGCGTGTTCACACGCTTCTACACCTGCTGTCCGTAGTGATCCCGCTGCCGGTGACAGGGGGCGCAATCGCGGCAGATAAGGGACGGCTGGACTTCATGATGGAGACTCCGCCTGAGGATAAAGCAGCGATTGAAACAGAGTTGAACCGTTTGATCGACGCCAACTTTGCTGTGACAGATGCGTGGATCACAGCTGCCGAATTGGACGCAAACCCCGATTTGGTGAAGACCATGTCAGTCAAACCGCCCACCGGTGCGGGAATTGTCCGCTTGGTTCGTATCGGCGATGAAACAACGCAAATTGATCTGCAACCTTGTGGTGGCACCCATGTTGAACGCACTGGCGAGATTGGCGCGATCCGGCTGGGCAAGATCGAGAAAAAGGGCAAAATCAATCGCCGTGTCTATGTGCATTTAGCGGATTGAGGCGAGGGCATCAGAATAAACGGGCTGCTATGTTGGCTTACGCTGCCCTATTTGTGAACAAACCCTAAGAAACCCCTTGATCCCCCCCACCGATTGCCGCTATTTGCCCCTCACGGACAGGTGGCCGAGTGGTCGAAGGCGCACGCCTGGAAAGTGTGTAGGCGGGAGACCGTCTCCAGGGTTCGAATCCCTGTCTGTCCGCCA